>JAESQQ010000795.1 GCA_016765095.1 Planctomycetota bacterium
ACCAGTCTTTTGGGTATGAGTTTTCTCAAGTCCCTCAGCTCATTCGAAGTCCGTGGTAATCAGGTTATCCTGCGACGCTGAGGTTCACACATAACTACTATAAAATGGTATCAAAAATGTTTCCAACACCTGTTCATAAACTGGACACCAATACGGCTGAATTTGAACGTCTGCCGTTCATCAAGCCCACCGGATTTCGCGAATATGATGCACGCTGGCTGTTTGAAAAAGAGATCAGCGGGAGCAATGGGGTGTACCGCAACTTGTGCTGGGCAGCACTAGCGGGTCGATTTCCGTCGAAGCCACGAGCGCCAGAAGAAGACCCGACTGAGGCGGATCTTCTGGAGGCCCTTGGGGAACAAGAACGTCAGCCACACCCCCCACATGCAGGAGCCGCCAGCGAGCAGCGCCAGGAGCGGGATCGTGGGGACCCCCCAGATCGTCTCTCCGTCGAAGGCCTGGGCCATGGTCAGGACTCCCGCCAACAGGAGGGAGGAGCCCACGATCGAGAGGCTCAGCCGGACTCCGAGGGTCTTCCCGACCGCGGCCAAATCGCGGAGGGGCTCCCCGGTCACGCCGACCTGGAATCGGCCCGCGGTGGCGTCGTTGAGGAGCTGGTTGATCTGGCTCGGGACTTCGTTCACGAAGGTTTGGAGCCCGAGGATCAGCGCCATAGCCTCCGGTCCGGCTCGGCTCGGGTCGAAGCGATTGAAGAGCAGCTTCTGGATATAGGGGTAGATCACCTCTTGGAAGTCGAGGTCGGGGTAGAGCTCGCGCACGATCCCCTCGAGCGTCGCGGTCGCGCGCGCCAGGACCGCGAAGTCGGGCGGGAGCTTGATCCGGTGTCGTCGAACGACTTCGACGGAGTCGGTGATCACAGACGCGCTGCTCACGGCGTCGAGCTCGACGCCGACGTAGCGGTCCATGAGGATCCGAATGTCGCGCTCGTAGAGGAGACGGTCGAAGCCAGGCGGCGGTTGCCCGACGCGGAGCGTGAGCCGCGCGAGCGTGCTGGGGCTCTTGAGCGCGATCGCGGTCAGCCACTGGAGGAGGATCTCCTGCTGTTCGCTCGAGATATGCCCCCAGAGTCCGTGGTCGATCATGCCGAGTCGACCGTCCCCGAGGATCAGAATGTTGCCGGGGTGCGGATCGCCGTGGAACCAACCGTCCTCGAAGACCTGCTTGAAGGCGGTCTCGACGAGGCGGTCGAGCAGCGCGGGGCGGTCCCAGTCTTCGTCGTTTTGAACCTCGGTGATCCTGCGCCCGTCGAGGTAGGCCATGGTCAGGACCTTGGACGAGCTCCGCTCGGGGTAGGCCCGAGGGACCACGAGCAGCTCGGGTCGGGACGAGAAGCTCTCGCGGGCTCGCTCGAGGTTCTTGCGCTCGTTAATGAAGTCGAGCTCCTCGAACACCGCGCGCTCGAACTGCTCCACGATCGCGGTCGGGGTGTAGGCCGAGACCTCTTCGATCGTGCCTTCGAGGAGGCGGGCCAACCAGTAGCAGAGCGAGAGGTCGGCCTCCATGGTCTCGCGGATCTCGGGGCGCTGAACCTTGACCGCGACCTCGACCACGTCGCCGTCCTCGTCGCGGTACGTCGCGCGGTGGACCTGCGCGATCGAGGCCGTCGCGAGGGAGCGCTCGTCGAAGGTCTCGAACAGCTCCGCAAGCGGCGCGCCGAGCTCGGCCTCGACGGCGGTCTTGATCGTCTCGTAGGGGAGCGCTTCCGTCTTGTCCTGGAGGTCCTTGAGCGCCGAGACATACTCGGCGGGGACAATGTCCGCTCGTGTGCTCAGGATCTGGCCGGCCTTAATGAAGGTCGGGCCCAGCTCTTCGAGCATTTTTCGCAGTCGAATCGCGCGCGGGAGGTCGCGTACCTCGGAGCGGGCTTCGCCGCCTTCGACGTGCACTCCCTCCAGGACTGGCTTGTTGAGGACTGTGCCGAAGCCATACCCGATCAGGGTCTGGACGATTTCGGCCGCCCGGCCAAGGTCCTTGAAGGGAGCGAGTCGAGTCGAAGTAGGGGGCACGGGCTGGGGCTACTCGTCGCCAAACGAGATACCGACGCTCCGCGCGGCGTGCACGAGCTGCCCCTGGGGCTCGACCAGGCGTTGGCGCTCGATCGCGTCGGCGATCGGGACGGTCGTGATCTCGTGGTTTCGGAGCGAGACCATGCGCCCGAATTTACCTGCCTCGACCGCTTCGACGGCCGCGACGCCGTAGCGCGTCCCGAGGATTCGATCGAACTGGACCGGGCTCCCGCCACGTTGGAGGTAGCCGAGGGTTGTGGACCTCACGTCGAGCTTGAGGTGGGGCTCAAGCGCGAGGCAGACCTTCTGGGCGGCGCCGAACAGCTTGGGCATTTCGCCGATCACTTTGTCAGCGTAGGTGGCTTCGCCTGCGACGGTCCTCGCGCCTTCGGCCACGACCACGATCGAGTAGGGGTGCCCGTTTGCCTTGCGGCTTTTGATTTTCTCGACGAGCGGCGCGACTCGGTAGGGGATCTCAGGGATCAGGCAAATGTGCGCGTCCCCCGCCAACGCGGCGTGGAGGGCAATGTGGCCCGCGTCGCGGCCCATGACCTCGAGCAGCATGACTCGGTCGTGGCTCTCGGCGGTGTCGTGGAGCCGGTCGAGAGCGTCCGTCGCGCACTGGACCGCGGTCTGGAACCCAAACGTCGTGTCGGTCGCGGCCACGTCTTGGTCGATCGTCTTGGGCACGCCGACGATCTTGAGCCCGAGATCGCAGAATTTCTGCGCGATCTTCATGCTCCCGTCGCCGCCGATCGAGATCAGGGCGTCGAGTCCGAGCTTGTGATAGTTCTCGACCGCCGTCGCTGAGACGTCGATCGTGGTCTCCTCGCCGTCCTTCTCGACGACGAAGTTCCAGGGATCGCTCTTGTTTGAGGTCCCCAGGATCGTGCCGCCTCGCTGGAGGATCCCCACGACGTCGCGAACGGTGATCGTGCGGTTCCCGTGCGGGGAGCGGTAATCGAGGTCGATCAACCCGTGGGTCGCGTCCTCGATCCCCAGCACCTCCCAGCCGCGAGCGTGGGCGGCCAAGACGATCGCCCGAATGACTGGGTTGAGCCCAGGGCAGTCTCCGCCGCCTGTCATGACTCCAATCCGCTTGATCGCCACGTCCCCTCCTCGTGATTCACAGGGAGCGCGATTCTCGCCGCTGGCGCCCCTGAGAGCGAGCCCTCTCAGGCCACCCCTTGTCGGTCGGTCCCAGGCCAAGGAAACTCTGGACATGAGCGAGTTGAGCTACGGCGCAGTCCACCTCCGAGCGACGGATCGGGTCGCCTTGATCGAGGACCTTCACGCGGTCCTAGGCGCGAGCGGGTTCCGCTTTCGGCCTGGCGGCAAGGAGGCCGACGCGCGCGACGCGCGACGGTTCCTGCTCCTCCCGCCGAGCGGCGGCTGGACGACGGTCCTCCCCGAGGATCCAACCTGGGCTCGCGAACTGGCCCACGACATGGCGACGACGGGGACAGCCAGCTTGGCGGTGTTCCACGTCGACGACGACTTGGCCTTTGGCTACGAGGCCTTCGCCAAGGGGGGGGCGCTGATCGACGCATACCATTCGTGCCCCGACGCCGAGAAGTCTTTCGACGAGGCCGACGCGAGCGACGCCGAGCTGACGCGGACGCGCGGTGAGCCGAGCAAGCTGGCAGGTGCGTTCGGGCTCGCAGCCGAGGCCTTCGTCGAGGTCAGCGAGGCGCTCTCGGCGGCTCGGATCGAGAACCTGCGCGAGCACGACCCCTCCCGCGCGAAGTACCACGACACCGAGGTGCCGCGTCGCCTCTTCCTGACGGCCGTCGGTTTGCCGCTCGAGGAGGAGGGGTTCCCAGAGCTCTGGGACCTCGGCCTGTTCGAGGAGGCTGAAGCTGAGCTGAGGGCGCTGGTCTACGGGCCGAGCAAGGTGAAGAAGCGCGGCCTGCGCGGCCTCCTGAGTCGCTTTCGCAGCGGGGACGAGGAGGACGAGGAGGACGCCGAGGAGGACGCCGAGGAGGACGCCGACGAGGACGCCGGCAAGAGCAAGGGCAAGGACGGCGGGAAGAGCAAGGGCAAGGACGCCGACAAGGCGAAGGGCGACGAGGACGACGACGACGACGCGCTCGACGACGAGATCGAGGACGAGGACCGCTGAGGGGCACCCACTCTGGCCAGGTCGCGTGCTACATAGGTAGCCCGCTTCTTGAAAGGACTCGCTATGCCCTTGGCCCTTCTGATTGGCACCCGCAAGGGAGCCTGGATTCTCCGCGCCGACGCGGAACGCGAGACCTGGACGGCGAGCGCGCCTCACCACTTTGGCTCCACGGTTCACCACCTCGTGCTCGATCCCCGCGATCGTAAGACGCTCTTGGCTACCGTCCGAACGGGACACTTGGGGCCGACAATTCTCCGCTCGACGGATCAGGGCGAGACCTGGACCGAAGCCAGCCAGCCGCCGGCCTTCCCCAAGCCTGAGGGTGAGGAGGAGGGGGAGGGGGATAAGAAGAAGGCGGTTCACCACACCTTCTGGATCACGCCCGGCCACGCCAGCCGGCCGGGGCATTGGTATGGCGGAACCTCGCCGATCGGGCTCTTCGAGAGCGAGGACTCGGGCGCGACGTGGACACCAGTCACTGGCTTCAACGATCACCCCGATTTTGGCAAGTGGGCGTCCGGCGAGTCGACGCCGGACGGGGCGAAGACGCACTCGATCGTGGTTGATCCCCGCGACGCAGCGCACGTCTACCTCAGCCTCTCGGGCGGAGGGACGTTCGAGAGTCTGGATTCCTGCGCGAGCTGGGCACCGCTCAACAAGGGCGTCGCGATCGACTTCATGCCGCCAGGCGAATACGAATTCGGGCACGACCCGCACTGCATGGTCAGCCACCCCGAAGACCCCGACCGGCTCTACCAGCAGAACCACTGCGGGATCTACCGGCTCCAGCGCCCTGAGACGACGTGGACGCGAACCGGCAACAACATGCCCAAGGAGATCGGGGACATTGGGTTCGTCTATGTGGTCCACCCCCGCCAGGTCGACACGGGCTGGGTCTGGCCCATGGACGGGACCGACGTCTGGCCGCGGACGTCACCCGGAGGCCGCCCAGCGGCCTATCGCACCCAAGACGCCGGAGAGACCTGGGAGCGCCAAGACACGGGGCTTCCCGAGTCGGGTTGGTTCAGCGTGAAGCGCCAGTGCATGACCACTGACGCGGACGATCCGCTCGGGCTCTACGTCGGGACCTCGAGCGGAGAGGTCTTCGCCAGCCGGGACGAGGGCGCGACCTGGTCTTCGGTCGCGCGCCACCTCCCGCACATTTACTCGGTGAGAGTCGCGGACTTCGCGTGATCGTCCACCTCCCGGGGTTGCTGGATCGCTACACCCAGGGCGAGCGGGAGCAGGAGGTCGCGGGGCCCAGCCTCGACGCCGCGTTCCGCGAACTCGACGAGCGCTTCCCCGGGATCCGGTTCCGCCTGATCGACGAGCAAGAGCGCGTTCGGCCCCATATCCGGATCTACGTCGGGCCCGAACCGATCGAAGACCTCGCGCAGCTCGTCCCCGACGGGCAAGCCGTGCACGTGATCGGTGCGCTCAGCGGGGGCTGAGAGCGCGGGGGACCCGGGACCTCGTTGGAAGGTCGGGCCACATGATGGCGCCAGGGCAAGTGCCCTGCATTGGCCTGGGACGGGCCTAGCCCGTGGGATCGCGCCTGGGTGGTTCGATAGCGCTGGCTAGCGTCTCCGCGCCTGAGTCCTGCATTCGCCGATTCTCGGCAAGCCTCCGAGGGCCATGAAGGCGGTTTACGAATCCTCGCGAGGGTCTCGTCGCTCCGCGTCAAGTGCTGCACGAGCGCGCGCGAATGGGTCTCGGTTCGAGATCTGTTGCGCTGAGTCTGGCGCCCGGGGGGGGGCCTCGCGAGGACTCGGTCGGGGATCGTAGGGGGACTCCACGCCCGGGTGACGAAAGGGGTCCGGCTCGGAGAAGGGGTCTCGGAAGGGGTCTCGGAAGGGGTCCCGAACACTGTGGTCGAAGCCGAACCCTGGCATGCCTTGGTCAAGCGACTCCCACCGGCGGGTCACGGCTGACCAGCTCTCGGGGCAGTCCTCGATCAAATGGAGTCCGTCTTGCCGGCGGTAGAGGCTCACGCAGAAGCGCTGCGTGGCGGTTCGAATCAGGCTCTCGGCGTCAGAGGGTTCGAGTCCGTCGAGGTTGAACGCGTCGAGGTTGCAGTCCTCACAGTGGCGAGCCCGGACGCCGCTGGTCGAAGCGGAGGCCCTAGGGAGCGGGCAAGGATGAGCGACTCGTGCTCGCTTTAGGCTCCGCTCGACGCGCACACGAACCGGGTCGTTGTAGGCCAGGATCGCGGGGACGAGCTCGCTGCGGATCGCAGCGAGATCCTCTCCGAGGACACCCTCTATCGCTCCCTCTGAGCGGAAGGCCTCGAAGGAGCACGCGACCAGCGCGGGGTCGCTCATTCGCTTCGCTTCAGCCAAGACCCCTGCGCACCGACTGGATTCGGAGGACCGATAGCCGAGCGAGGGGAGGTAGCAGTGCTTCCACCAGTGGAGGAAGGGCTCGGCTGAGCGCTGGTGCAGGCTCCGCACCGCCATGTTTAGGGCGCTTCCGGCGAGGTAGAGCTGCGGCCCAGCGCGGTCGATCCGGAGGCTCCACTGATTGGGCGGTTGCACTGGAATGCGATCCACTGGACCGGGATCCCAGGGAGGCTCCTCGAGTTGGGTGTCCGCCTGGACCCCTGCGAGGAGCAAGGACTGAATCCGGTCGGCTAGCCGAAGGCCTAGGCGAGCGTGGGCGCCCTTCACCTCCCCTGGGATCTCGAAGGGATTCTCCTTGTTGTAGCTCCCCTCTAGCTTTCGAAGCTCCTCGAGGTGCTTAAGCGCAAAACCAAGCAGGGCTCGAGTTCCAACTAGCCAGCCGCGCCTGGCGACGGCCTCACCCCAGCCTTCCAGGGCGGCGTGGAGTTGCTCTACGTCCGGGGGCAGGGAGAGGTCGTCCTCGGCAGCGACCTGGGGTCCGACTACCCGCAGCGCCGCGGGGTCCCCGAGGAGGGCCGCCGAAGCGACCCGCTTGGGCAGGATCTCTCCCGCCTGAAGCCTGACCCCAAGCCAGTTCGCCTCATCTTCGAGACTCTGGCTTCGCCGATACTTCGCCCTCAGGGCTGAGAGCCGTTGGTCAAGACTCATGCCTGCCTCAATGTGTTCGGCCTGCTCGGCGGCCTTGGTTTCGATCCAGCGGTCGATACATGTTTGCCTCCCCTCGGTCAGCTCGGGGAGGTGCGGGGGGAGGCTGCATGCAGGTGCCTTGCTCGGCTTCTCCGAGCATACCCGGACGGTTTCGACCACGACTCAGGGGGATCGCCCTGTGATGCCCCAGTGACGAGACGGTGGAGGAAGACGCTGCTCGACGTTCGGCTCGAAGTCGCGCCTATCGCCCCTCAGGAGCCCCGCGCCTGACTCCTACTCGTCGAGCAGTGCGAGCAGGTAGGCCCCATAGGGGTTCTTCGCGAGGGGCTCGGCTTGGCGGCGGAGCTGCTCGGCGTCGATCCAGCCTTGGCGGAAGGCGATCTCCTCGGGGCTGCTGATCACGAGGCCTTGGCGGCGTTGGATCGCGGCGACGAACTCGCTCGCCTCGAGCAGGCTGTCGTGCGTCCCCGTGTCGAGCCAGGCCGTTCCGCGACCGAGCTCTATGACTCGCAGCTCGTCACGCTCGAGGTAGATCCGGTTGACGTCGGTGATCTCGAGTTCGCCGCGGGCGGAGGGCTTGAGGGTCCGGGCGATCTCGGTGACTTCGGCGTCGTAGAAGTAGAGGCCGGGGATCGCGAACTTGGAGCGTGGTTTCTTGGGCTTCTCCTCGATCGAGAGGACCTTCCCCTCGGGGTCGAACTCCACGACGCCGTAGCGCTCGGGGTCGCGGACGCGGTAAGCGAAGACCAGGGCGCCCGACTCGATTTGAGCGGCCTCCCGGAGGGTGCCCATTAGGCCGTGCCCATAGAACACGTTGTCGCCCAGGATCAAGCAGGAGGGCTTGCCTCCAACGAAGTCAGCGCCGAGCACGTAGGCCTGGGCGAGTCCCTCGGGCGCAGGCTGCTCGACGTAGCTGAACGAGAGGCCGAACTGGCTTCCGTCGCCGAGCAGGAGCTCGAAGCGAGGGAGGTCCGTGGGGGTCGAAATGATCAGGATCTCCCGAATCCCGGCCAACATAAGGACCGAGAGCGGGTAGTAGATCATTGGCTTGTCGTAGATCGGCATCAGCTGCTTGCTGACGGCGAGCGTCAGAGGGTGCAGTCGACTGCCGGATCCGCCGGCCAAAATGATCCCTTTCATAGTGTTCCTCGTGCGCGGGTCTAGAAGCCGTGAGTGAAGTGCTTAGGGTCGCGAGGGGACCGATCGAGCCAGTAGCTTTGATCGGGCGGGAGCTGGGCGCGCCGGAGGGCGTCCTCGCTCAGGATTCGCCGCAAGATCGCGGTCGGCGTGAAGATCAGGACCCAGAGCACGGTCAGGATCACGCGAGTGTTGAACCAGCCCAGGGGGGCGGTCACGTAGCGCATCCAGAACGAATAGAAGGGGATCAAGAGGCCTGGCACGAGGAGCCCGAGCACACCCAAGACGCAGCCCGTGTAGAGCACGTAGCGCGTCGGCAGGAGGCGGAGCAGACGAGCCTCCCGATAGGCGTGCACGAAGCTGGAGCGCGCGGGCGCTGGCTCTCGATTCGGGAGCTGGATCCAAGTCTCGGTCGCGCTCGGCGCGGCGTAGTAGGCCGTCGCGACGAGGCGTCCCTCAACGAACACCTTGTAGGGAGTCTGACCCTCGCCGGGAGTCACGTCGTCGCCCTCGTCAAAGGCGAGGTCGAGCTGGGTCGGGGGGACGCCGATCACGGCGCGATCCGTGCTCAGGAGCGGAGGGGAGGCGCGCCAGGCGAGGGCGGCGGCGTTGGGTGTCTTGTCGTCGCCAGGCGCCCAGGCGGGCATGGTCTCGAGGGATAGCGACTTAAACGCCGCGCTCTGACCAGCGCCCCAGGCGTGGTTGAACGTGAAGCTCAGGCCCGTGATCAGGAGGCCGAAGAACACGAAGAACCCGAGCCCGAGGACGCGGGCCTGGTGGCGGAGCTCGGCCCGCTCGACCGCGGGGTCCTCGGGCGGAGCGTAGAGGTCCTTGTGGCGGGGGGCGGAGAGCGATTGGTTTAGATCGCTGAGGCCCTGCTTGGGCTGGCCTAGCTTGGGCTTGGTGGGTGGAGTGCTCATTTCAATCCAGCTCGAACTCGTTGCGCCAATCGCCCTCTTCCTTCCAGGCGGGCTGGTCGGTCTTGCTCAGCACCAGTCGGTCGACGACGAGGTAGTCCATGTTGGTTCGCATAAAGCAGCGATAGGCGTCTTCGGCGGTCGCGACGATTGGTTCGCCCCGCACGTTGAACGAGGTGTTGACCACGATCGGGCAGCCGGTCTTTTCCTTGAAGGACTTAATGATCCGGTAGTAGACGGGGTTCGTCTCCTCGTTCACGGTCTGAATCCGGGCCGAGTAGTCGACGTGGGTCACGGCGGGGATTTTGGAGCGGGGGATCTTGAGCTTCTCGATCCCAAACAGGCTCTCCTCTTCCTTCGTGACCGCGATCCGGTGTTCCTCGCGGACGGGCGCGACGAGGAGCATGTAGGGCGAGGGCGTGTCTTGCTCGAACCACTCGCCGACGTCCTCCTCGAGGATCGAGGGCGCGAAGGGCCGAAAGGACTCTCTGAACTTGATCTTCAAGTTCATGGTCGTCTGCATTTCTTGGCTGCGGGCGTCGCCCAGGATCGAGCGTCCCCCCAGCGCGCGGGGCCCAAACTCCATGCGGCCCTGGCAGAGGCCGACGACTTTCTGCTCGGCCAGGATCCCGGCCACGACTTCAGGCAGGGCCTGCTCGTCGTGCTCGGCGTAGATCGCGCCGATCCCGTCGAAGTAAATCTTCGCCTCGCCGCTCTCGGGGGCGGGCCCCAGGTAGCTTCCGCGCTGGAGGTCCTTGCCCTCGCCCGCGATCTTGCGCGGCTGGTCGAGGTAGGTGTGCCAGACGGAGAGCGCGACGCCGAGCGCGCCGCCAGCGTCGCCGGCGGCAGGCTGGATCCAAAGGTTGTCGAAGATCTTGGCCCGGAGCAGCTTGCCGTTCGCGACGCAGTTGAGCGCCACGCCGCCCGCCAGGCAGAGGTTCTTCATGCCGGTCTTCTCGCGCACAAAGCGCGCTATGCGCTCCAGGGCCATTTCCGTCACGACTTGAACCGACGCGGCGAGGTCCATTTCGCGTTGGCCGAGTTCGGTCTCTGGGGTCCGGGGTGGGCCGCCGAACACCTTGTCGAACCTGCTGTTGGTCATTTCCAGACCGGCCAGGAAGTCGAAGTGGCTCATGCGCAATTGGAAGCTGCCGTCGTCGCGCAGCTCGAACACGTTCTCCAAGATCGCGTCGACGAAGCGAGGCTCTCCGTAGGGGGCGAGGCCCATGACTTTGTATTCGCCGCTGTTGACCTTGAACCCGGTGTAGTAGGTGAACGCGCTGTAGAGCATGCCCAGCGAGTGGGGGAAGTTGATCTCGCCCAGCAGCTCGAGCTTGCTCCCCCGGCCGACGCCGTAGGTCGTGGTGGCCCACTCGCCGACGCCGTCGATCGTGATCACCGCGGACTCCTCGAAGGGCGAGGGAAAGAACGCGCTCGCGGCATGGGACTCGTGGTGCTCACCGAACAAAATTCGTCGCGTGTAGCCGGGCAGCTCGGCTCGAATCAGCTTGTTGGTCCCGAGCTTCTCCTTGAGCCAGACGGGCATTGCCTTCCAGAACTGGCGGAGCCCGTTGGGAGCGACGCCGAGGTAGGTCTGGAGAATGCGCTCGAACTTGAGGATCGGCTTGTCGTAGAAGGCGACGTAGGTCAGGTCCTCGGTCGTGATCCCAGCCGCTCGGAGGCAGTAGTCGACGGCGTTGCGCGGGAAGCGAGGGTCGTGCTTGACGCGGGTAAACCGCTCCTCCTGGGCCGCAGCCACGATCTCGCCGTCGCACACCAGCGCCGCGGCGCTGTCGTGGTAGTAGGCGCTGATCCCCAGAATGTAGGTCTTACCGGCCATGAAGCCCTTTCTGCGGTCGGGAGTTTAGCCGCCAATTCGAGCGCCGGCTAGCGCTGAGAGAGGTTGGAGGGTTTGGCACTCCGTGCCTGAGCGGCAAGTCTTAGCGAGGGTCGCGTGAGACACTCCGCCGGCCAGGCCACGGGCCGCGGAGGACCTATATGCGAACCACAGCTCTCGTCGTCCTCGCGACCCTGATCGCCAACACGGCCCCCACCGAGGCCGGGGTCGAAGTCAAGAAGTCTCGCGAGGGCATGACCTACTCGATTCGAATTCCTGCTGGCTACATCCACCAGCAAGGCGCGCGCCTCGTGTTCGCAATGCACGGGCGAGGGGACGTGCACACGCGCTTCATGTCCGTCGTCCAGGGCGCCTCGTACCTCAACAACACGATCTTGATCGCGCCCAACGCGCCGACCAACGCCCAGTGGGCGTTGGCGGATTTGCCCGTGATCGCGGCCTTGGTGGACGAGATCAAGGCGCGCTATCACGTGACGCGCACGATCTTCTTCGGGTTCTCCATGGGGGCCTACTGCTCGTTCTCAATGGGCCTCCGCTACCCCGACAAGATCCAAGCCGTGATCCCTCACTCGGGCGGGATCCCAATGCAGGTTCCCAGTAAGGGGATCGAGGATCAGGTCTTCTACGTGATCCATGGGGACGCCGACGCGGTGGTCCCCGTCAGCCAGAGCCAGACCGCCGTTGAGAGGCTTAAGCAGAGCGGCGTCAAGCGCCTCCACTACCGAGAGATCCCGGGGCTCGGGCACTCAATGCACCCCCAAGCGAGCCAGGACGCGTTCAAGTGGGTCGAGACGACGCTCGGGCCCGCGGCCGCGCCGCTGGGCAACGCCGAGGCCTCGAAGGCGATCGCAGCGCTCGGGGACGCGCTCAAGGGGAAGGACTGGACAGCGGCCACGGAGCTCTTCGAGAGCGTGAAGGGGGCTCCTCTCCAGCGCCGGCGCGCGATCGCGGGGCTGGTCAAGAAGGCCCTCAAGGCAGACGTCTCGAAGCTTTCGCTGGCGGCGATCGCTGCAGCCGGCGAGCTCGGAGCCGCCGGCCTCGGCCCGCTCAAGAGCGTCTCTAAGAAGGACGACGTCCTCTCGGCCGCTGCGGCCCAGGCGCTGGCGAAAACGCACTCCCCTAAGGCCTTCAAGCTGCTCCTGGGCCACCTCAAGGGCAAGTCCGAGGACGTCGCAGTCGCAGCAGCCGAGGGGCTCGGCGCTCACGGCGGGCTCCCCGCGATTCCCCTCCTGATTCGTGGGCTCAAGTCGGCTGGCGGGGAGGAGAAGTCGCAGCGACGCGCGGCGTTGCTCGCTGCGCTCAAGCGGATCACGGGCAAGTCCTTCGAGTCCGCCAAGGACTGGAGTCGCTGGTTCGCGAAGTCGAGTCGCTAGCGGCCACGCCAGAGGACGAGGAGCCGCGGGCCGGTCACTTGATCAAGGAGCGTGGGCGCGATCGCAGGCGTCGTGTTCGCGTTGCCGGAGATCGCGTCTAGGAAAGTCGGAGTCGGCGCCCGATAGCGGACCAGCTTGGCCTTGCCCAGCTTGGCTCGTTTGCGGACCTCGGCCAGCGCGTCCTCTCGATACCCGATTCCGTCGACCAGCTTGTGCTTGAGGGCTTGCTTGGCTGTGTAGATCCGGCCGTCGGCCAGCTTGGCGACGGTCTCTGGGTCGATCGGGCGACCCTTGGCCACGAGCTCCACGAAGCGGGCGTGCGACTCGTCCACCATTCCTTGGAGGATCTCGAGGTGCTCGGCGTTTGGCGGGGCGGTGCTGTTGAGGAGATCCTTGTTGGCCCCCGACTTGATCGTGACGTCGGAGACGCCGTATTTCTTGAGCAGTTCGCTGAAGTTGAGCGTCGAGAGGATCACGCCAATGCTGCCCGTGATCGTGGTCGGCTCACAGATCAGGGCGTCGCAGGCGACCGCGATGTAGTAGCCGCCAGACGCACAGGTCCCGCCCATGTGCACGATCACTGGCTTGTTCTGGGTCCGGCGAAACTCCGAGACGACGTGCCAGATCTGGTCCGAGGCGCTGACGGTTCCACCCGGACTGTCGATCCGGAACAAGACCGCTTTGACCTTGTCGTCTGCGCCGGCTTGGGCGAACTCGCGCTCGAGGCGCTCGACGAGGTTGACCTGCACGCCAAACATGCCGCCGCCGGTGGTCTGCTGCTCGGCGATCACACCCTTGAGCTCGATCAGGGCGATCTTGTCCTCTCCCTCGCCCGAGACGGTGATCTCGGTCAGGGCGCGCGGGGTCGCAGAGTCTTCTCCGGCTCCTTGGGTCAGGGAGCTGGTGACCATGCAGAGCGCAAACACCAAGAACACGCCGCAGAGCCCCACCAAGAGCCCGAAGTTTGGGCGGCGGGGCGCTGGAGCAGCCGGCTGTTGCTGCTGGCCGTAGCCGTAGTAGTAGGCGTAGTAGGCAGGATCGACGGGCTGGGCGTGAGTGGCTTCGTGCCCCGTGGGGGGCGGAGTGGGCTGCTCAGTCATGAGGTCCTCCAGAGCGTGCTGCGGGAAGGCGGAAGTGACTCCGGGCTCGACGAGCGGGACATCGCGGCGGACATTACCACGCGTTGTTCGTGAAGCCTTGGGAGATAAGGACTCTGGCGCGATGGATGTCCGACCTGCCCCCTAAAACGCGAGCGTGGACGACCCCCAGCGAGAGGACCATCTTCCTCCCCGCGAGCAGGCGGTCGAGGAGTCCGAAGCCCCGAGCCCGGGGCCTCGAGCGACCCCTGCCCAGCAGCGGG
>JAESQQ010000796.1 GCA_016765095.1 Planctomycetota bacterium
AAGCTCCCGCCCCAAGCTCCCCCTCCCCCCCGGAGTCCACTGGGGCGAGAGCTCTGGCTCATATCAGCTGAGAGACGCGAAGGTCGAGCTGGCCTGGATCCCTCCCGGCGCCTTCGTTCGAGAGGGCGGGACCAAGGTCGTGATCGGACGCGGGTTCTTCCTCGGAACCTGCGAGGTGACCCAGGAGCAGTACGCGCGGTTCTGCGACGAGACCGGCCACCCCTTCCCGAGGGCGTTCAAGCTACCCGGGAAGGACCTCTCGGACGGGCTTCCCGTCTCCAATGTGTCCTTCACTGACAGTGTGGCCTACTGCCGTTGGGCGCGAGTCCGGCTGGCCTCCGACTCGGAGTGGGAATACGCGGCGGTCGGGCGCGACTCCCGCCCCTGGCCTTGGGGATCGAAGAACGTCATGAACCACAACGGCGGGTCTCGCAGCGACGGGTTCCCAGGCCTGAGCCCCGTCAAGTCCTACCTCCAAGGCCGTTCGCCCTTTGGGGTCTTCGACCTGGCCGGGAATGTCAGCGAGTGGACCGCCGATCCCTTCGTCCCGGAGGAGGTGCGAAGCCAAACCGAGCGGATCAGCACCCGACGCGCGAACGGAGAGCGCGCGAGGGTGATCCACGGCGACAACTATGGAACCGCCAAGCTCGAGGACCGACTCTTGGCATACCGCCAGTCGCGGGAAGAGAACTTCCGCTCTGTCCTGCTCGGCTTTCGAATCGCGATCTCCGCCCGCTAGTACTGCGCGTCAGGAGTAGCGGCAGATGCGAAAGTCGGGCAATGACCCTCTCCCTGGGACGGGTTCTGGTTCCCGGTAATCCTAGCGGTAGTCGACCCGCACGACGCGGTAGCCAACGTCGAGGGCGTCGACGTTCAGGAGGTCGGCGTTCCTCGTCTCCCAAGCCCCCGACGCCAAGTCCTCGCGCAAGCGCTCAATCCCGCGCTCCACGGTCTCTGCCGGCAGCTTGCAGAAGGAGGAGATTCCGTTGCGAATCGCGGGATCTAGGTAGACCGCTGGTCGGCGCCAGAACGCACCCAGGAAGCCGTCCACGCAGTCGTGCGGGATCGGGAGCGGCTCGCTCGTGACCGACCCGCCGAGCTCAGCTCCGAGCTCTGAGATCGTGGGAAAAATCGGAAGGTCGATCTCGACGATTTCAGGGAAGTAATCGCGGGTCAGCCAGAAGGGCACAGCCTCGGGATCCCAGGTCAGGAGCACCACGCGTCCTCGTGTGACACGACAGAGCTCACGCAAGCCGGTCCGCGCACGCTCGGGCCAGTGGTGGATCGTCAAGACCGCTAAGGCCGTCTCGAAGCTGTTATCAGCCAAGGGAAGCGCCTCGGCGCTCGCGATCACGACCGGCGCCGCGTCCGCCCTACGTTGACTAGCCATGAGTGGGGAGCGCTCGATCGCGAGGCGTGTCGAGCGAGGCTCGTAGGAACCAGCCCCGGCACCGACGTTGACGCACGAGCCCTCGCCGAGCGCGTCCCACAGAACGCGCTCGATCCGAGGGTCGGGCTGGCGAGTCTTGGCGTAGCCCTCGCCAATGTCGTCGTAGAGGGCGACCCAGCGCAGAGCGAAGTTGGAGGGAGTAGGGGGCACATCAAAGCTCACGGCTCAGAGTCTAGCCCCGACGCACGCTACGGATCAGGACGGAGATCCCTGGAGCCCACTAGTGGGCAGGACTGTGCCCGTCCTCTATGCACTGCAGCCTGGATTCCTCATAGCACTCCTCCGCTCTGCTCCACTCGCCCCGCCCGGCGTAGTAGTCACCCTTGTCCATCAGTTGGTGGCACTGCGGGCGAGTGCAGACGTAGGTATATGCCCCGGCTAGCAGCACGACTCCCGCAAGGACAGCGAAGGAAGCGCGGGTACCGCTGTTCGGGATTTCGTCACCTCGCGTCAACCGTTCAGCCGTAGCCGGTCGAATGAGGCTCCAGAAGAGCATGGGCACGCCGACCAGAAACAAGAGGACGTCTGCAGTCAGGAGGAAGAACAGACCCCGCCAGCGCGGCGTCCACCACCAATCGAAAATGGGGGCCCCGAGACCGGCGAGGGTATACACGGAAACTGGGGCGAGGACTGCCGCGAGAGCAAGGACCGCGATAGGGAAACGAGGGCTCACATACCCTCTTCGACCAGCCACGGCAATTGCCTGGAGCAGATTGCCCAGCCAACGCCCGCCCTCCCGCCTCGGTCTGTTGCGCGATCTGGCCCAATCGACGCTGGGGTGTCCCCAAGATCGCGCCACCGAAGGGGTTGCCGAATGGACACGCCACGGTGTCGGATAGGGCATGCCCTCTCACCTCACCCTCCTCGCCGACGCCGATGTCGAGATCGACAAGATCAAGGGTTCTCGGTTCTGGGCTTTCGCGCGGTGCGTGGTGGACGAGGCAGAGGCGCAGGCCTTCGTAGAGGAGCTGCGACGTGTGCATAGGAGCGCGGGGCACCACTGCCACGCCTGGAGCGTTGGAATCGAGGACTCGCGAACGCGCTCCTCCGACGACGGAGAGCCAGGGGGAACCGCCGGGCGACCCATTCTTCGGGAGATAGAAGCGCGCGGGCTGCGAAACGTGTGTGTCGTGGTCCTGCGCTGGTTCGGAGGGACGAAGCTGGGGACCGGAGGGCTCGTCCGTGCCTACGGGGCCGCCGCCCGAGCCGTCCTCGCGGAGGCCCCGACACTCGAGATTCGTCTGACCCGTTCTGCACGACTCCGCTTCGCCTACGCGGACACCGCCCTCGTGGAAGCCGTGCTCCGGGAGCACGCACTCCGCCCCCTCGCCGCAACCTATGCCGCCGACGTCACCCTCTCCCTAGCCGTCCCCCCAGAGGATCTAGAAGACCTGGACCGCGCCCTCGCCGACGCCACCGCCGGGCGCCTCCGGATCGAACTGGAGCAGTAACCGCTGAACTCTCGGCCCGATCCGGCTGGAGAGCGCCGCCAACGAGAGCAAGCGCCCCGAAGGTCGCCGTGTCTGGAGAATCGATAGACTGAGGCCCAGCTCGAGAGTGGGGACTCAGAATGGCCAAGAAGGCGACCAAGAAGAAGGCCACCAAAAAGGCCACCAAAAAGAAGGCCACCAAAAAGAAGGCCGCCAAGAAGAAGGCCACCAAGAAGAAGGCCGCCAAGAAGAAGGCCACCAAGAAGAAGGCCACCAAGAAGAAGGCCACCAAGAAGAAGGCCACCAAGAAGAAGGCCGCCACGGCTGATCAAGTCGCCGTCAAGACGCTGATTCGACAGAACACGCGCCAGGCCAAGCGGATCGCCGAGTTGGAGGCCGACGTCGAGCGGCTGGAGCTAGCCGCCGAGCGCGCCAAGGGCCGGAGCTCAAAGGTCCGCGCCGAGCTGCGCGAGCATCAAGGTGCCCAGGAGAACCTCCAGGCCCAGGTCAAGGAGCACAGGCGGACCTCGCGTCTCGCGTCTCTGAAAGTGAAGGAAGCCGAGTCCTACGAATCCAAGGTGTCGAACCTCCAAGGTGACTTGAAGCTCGCGCGGGAAATCGCGGAGAGCGCTCGCTCTGCAGCTTCGGACGCAGAGTCCCTCGCAGGCGATCTCGCAGGCGCGCGGACGCGGATCACCGAACTCGAAGCCACGATCGACGGCAACTCGACTCAGATGCAGCGACTGCAGGGAGTCACGCGGGACGCCGAGCTGACCCAAGAGCGGGCAGAGAAGCTGGCCAAGTCGCTTCGCGAGCGAAGCGACGATCTCGACTCAGCGCGCCGAGAGATCCGCGAGATGAACATGCAAGCCAGCCTGAGCACCCAAGAGCTCAAGCGACTGCGCCGCGCCCTCGACGAAGGCTAAGGGCCTGTCGAAGAATGACTTGGGCACTCGCTTGTCCTCGTCGCCGTGGGCTGCGTTCGGCCTCGGCCACGGAGCCCGCTCCGCTTGCCCTCGGCCTGCCTTGCCCACAACGACGAGTCCTGCGCGAGAACCTGAAGTGATTCTCCGACAGCCCCTAAGCCGCGGGAAGAGCCCCAGCTCTCGCAACCGGGTCTAGGTCGCCTTCGCCTGGACCAGCACGACCTTGCCCAGGTTCCGTCGCTCGCGAAGCAAAGCCAGCGCGCTCGGAGCCTCGAGCAGCTCGACGCGGTGGCCGACGTCTGCGCGCAGCACTCCCTCCGCCACGAGCTCACCGAGGCGCTCCAGCGCCCTTGCGAGGCGCGTTGGGTCGGCGCCGAGGCGAGCCACGTTGACCGTCGCGAAGTCGAGGTCGTCGCTGAAGAGCTGGCGAGGATCGACATGGGGAGTGGCCACGATCCCCGCCGCGCCGATCTCTATGAAGCGGCCGCCGGGACGCAACAAAGCCAGGCCCTGCGGAATCGCGTCGCCCGAGAGGGAGTCGATCACAACGTCGATCCCCTCGTTCCCGGTGATCCGGCGCACGACCACGTCAAAGGCTTCGGCGTTGTAATCGATCGGGTGATCTATTCCCAGCTCTGCGAGGCGGGCGAGCTTCTCTGGCGCGCTGGCAGTGCCGAACACCTCCGCTCCGTGGTGGAGCGCGAGGCGCGTGCAGGCAAGACCCGTCGCGCCGGCCGCAGCCTGGATCAGGACGCGCTCGCCCTCCCGAACGCGCCCCTTGACCTCGACGCAGGCGATCGCAGTCAGGCCGGAGATCAAGAGCGCCGCACCCTCCTCGAACGAAATCGACTCAGGCAGGCGATAGATCGCGGCCGCAGGCACCACGGCGTGCGTCGCGTAGCCACCCGAAGTCACGAGCCCCGCCACCCGGTCGCCGACGGAGAGATCCGAGACCTCCGCACCGAGCGCGGTCACAACCCCCGCCACCTCGTGGCCAAGCAGGCAAGGCGACGAGCCGTGCAGAGGGTGAGCCCCCGCCTGAGCCAGGAGGTCAATGAAGTTGACCCCTGAAGCCTCGACCTCGACCTCGACCTCGCCGACCCCTGGCGTGCCTCGAGTGAGCGCGACTCGAGCCAGGCTCCCGTCACGAGCCTCCCAAGCCCAAGAGCTAGCCTCAAGCGGAACCGCCTCGGCTGGAGTCTCGACGCCGGGCGTGCTCGCCAGAGCGTCAGCAGGCTGGCTCGCCTCGAGGTGACTGACGAGGGAGTCGACGGTCTGGAACTCGAACAAGAGCGTCGGATAGAGCCTCCGCCCTAGGCGGCGCTCGAGCTCCCGGACCAAGGTCACTGCCATCAGCGAATCGACGCCGAGGGACTGGAAGGGAGCCCGCCGATCCACGTCGCCCGGCGAACAGCGAAGGTGCTGCGCGAGACGAGCCCGCACGAAGTCCGCCAGCGGCGCGTCCGCCGCGACCGCGCTCGGACGAACCTCTTCAGGGATCGCGCCCCGACCACTCGGCCGCCGGAAGGCTGCTCGCAGCGCCGCCTCACGGCCGGGGTCGAGGTCGAGGACCGCCAGGTTTCGCACGTCGGGCACAGCGAGCGCCGTCAAAAGCGCCTCTCCTCCACTGACGGGCGCCAGCGGGCGGAGCCCCATGGCGCGGAAGTGCCTCTGGTAGCGGTCGTCGCGAACCATGCCGACCTCGCGCCAGGGTCCCCAGGCAATGCTCAGGACGCGGGTTCGCCCTCCCTCGAGGGTCGCCGCGAAGGCGTCGAGAGCAGCGTTGGCGGCCCCGTAGTCCGACTGGCCTGGGACTCCGAGCCAACCGGAGAGAGAGCTCGTCAGGCAGAAGAAGTCCAAGTCCTCACCTTCGGTCACCGCGGCGAGGTGCTCGGCTCCGCGGACCTTGGCCGCCCGAACCGCGAACGCCTGCTCTGGAGTCCGCTGCCCCACGAGCGCGTCGGCCATGACACCCGCAGCGTGAATCACGCCGTGGACCTCGCCCCAGGCGTCACGAGCGACGCCCAGAGCACGCGCCATGGAGTCACGATCCGTCGCGTCGGCCGGCACATAGCGAGCCTCCCCGCCAGCGGCGTCGAGGAGTTCGAGGAACGCGCGCTCGGCGCGCGGGCGATCAGTGTCCAGTATATTAGGCTCTGGATG
>JAESQQ010000797.1 GCA_016765095.1 Planctomycetota bacterium
CAGCTCGTGGCGGCGGCGCAGACCCAGGAGCGCATGCGCCGGCTGTGGGAGGCCTGGGGAGAGCACCCCGGAGAGAGGACGCTCGTCTTCTGCTGCTCAATCGCGCACGCGAACTTCGCGAGGGACTGGCTGCGGGAGGCCGGCGCACGGGTTGAAGCGGTGCACACCGGGCCCGGCGCGATCGATCGAGATCAGGGACTGGAGGAGTTGGGGGCAGGAACGCTCGACGCGCTCTGTAGCGTGGACTTGTTCAACGAGGGCGTCGATCTCCCTGCGGTGGATCGGGTCGTGTTTCTTCGCCCGACCGAATCTCCCGTGATCTTCCTCCAGCAGCTTGGGCGAGGGTTACGAACCGCCCCCGAGGCCAACAAGACGACGCTGACCGTGATCGACTTCGTGGGCAACCACCGCGTGTTCTTGGAGCGAGTGCGAACGCTACTCTCGCTAAGCGGACGCACGCCGTCGCTGAGGGACTTCGTCGAGAAGGGGGAGCAGCCGGAGTTGCCCGCGGGCTGCTCGATCGAGATTGAACTCGAGGCGATCGGCCTCCTGCGGACCCTCCTACCAAGAGGCGATAGCAACGAACTCGTCCGCGTTTACCGAGAGCTGAGGGCAGGGCGCGAGGGGCGGCCGACGGCAGGCGAACTCTATCGAATGGACCTCAACCCGCGTTCGCTGCGGAAGTCGGGCGGGTGGGTCGCGTTCCTGGCCGAGGAGGGCGACCTGACTCCCGCCCAGCGAGCGGTCTGGGTGCTCTGTGAAGAGTGGTTTAGGGAACTCGAGACCACCAACATGACGAAGTCGTTCAAGATGGTGACCCTGCAAGTCCTACTGGAACGCGGCGGTCTCTCTGGTGGGATCGCCCTTCAGGACTTAGCGGCTTGGAGCCAGCGGACTCTCCGACGGCAACCCGAACTCCTGGCGGATCTCGAGGGCGTCAAGGAACTCGCGAAGGTTGGCGACCGGTCGGACCGCTGGGCGGCCTACTGGAACAAGAACCCTGTCCGCGCGTGGTGTGCTGGTCGGTGGTTCCGACTCGAGGAAGATCGGCTCGTCTCACGCTTTCCCGAGTTCACTGAGCGCCAGTGGGCTGCGCTGCGCGAGCTGACCTCCGAGTTGGTTGACCTCCGCCTCGCGCAGTATCGGCGGCGCCTGCGTCAGGACGTGCTTGGCGAGGCCTTCGAGGTCAAGGTGATCTCGAACAAGCGAGACCCGATCCTCAAGCTGCCGAGTCGGAACAAGCACGCAGGCATTCCCGAGGGCGAGACGGACGTTCGACTACCAGACGGACAGGCCTGGCGGTTTCGCTTCGTGAAGATCGCCTGCAACGTGGCACGCCCAGTGGGATCTCAGCGGAACGGGCTCCCTGATCTCCTCCGTGGGTGGTTTGGGCCCTCAGCGGGAAAGCCTGGGACCCAATTCCTGGTTCGCTTCAGTCCTTCTCCAGACGGGTGGTGGGCAGAGCCGATCGGCTCCCGCGCGGTGGAGTTGACTCGAGGCGAGATCCTGGCATTTCCTTCCCTCGAGGCTGCCGCGGGTCACGGCTCTGCTCCCCCACAGGGGGAGGTGATCGGGGAGCGGATCAGCCTCCCCGGTTCTCACGATCCCGAGCGCGACTTCGCGGTGCGGGTCTCTGGGGACTCCATGGACGGGGGCGCGGCGCCGCTTCGGGACGGCGATTGGGCCGTTCTCCGCTGGCAGCGCCAAGCACCGCTGGAGGCCGTGCTGGAAAAGGTGTCCCTTGTGGTGCGCGAAGACGGGAGCCACGTGCTCAAGAGGGTGATCAAGAGCGGGGACGGTTTCGCGCTCCAGTCGGACAACCCAGATCACGCCCAACTGCCCGCAGGCCCGGGGGACCGGCCTCTGGCGTTCCTGGAGGGCGTCGTGACCCCTGAGAGCCTGGCACCGGCAGTAGGAGCTCAATTCGGACTGAGTGTGTTGGAGGACGCGTTCGGCCTGCGCGACGTGTCCCCAGGGCGCATTGCCCGCGCGGGCGGTTTCCTCTTCTTGTTCGGGGACGATCCCCAACTTCTCCGTGGTCCGGATCGACTCGAGCTTCGGGTCGAGGATCTGAGGCCAGGCGAGACCGCCTATGTGTTCACTGGAGCGGAGGGTGACGCCGACTGGCGCTACGCTGGCGTCGGGCGCTGGGACGGTCAGCTCTGGGCGTTCCCGGCGCTCGATCTGCGGACCTGGAGGGGTTGGGCTGGGGGCAAGGGCGTCTCACGAACCGCCTCCCCGAAGTGGATCGCCAAGGCCGATCGCCTCGCGGAGCAGATCGTCACGCGAGCGGAAATCGTCCCCTGGCTTGAAGCTCGAGGGAAGCGTTGCCGGGTGGTTGGGAGATCGTCACGAGGGGGAATTCGGATCGACGGCGGACCGGACGGGTTCAAGGAAAGGACCGTTTCCCAGGCCGATCTAGCCTTTCTCCTTCAGGCTCAGGCTTCCGTCTCCGGCCACCTCGACGAGGTCGCTGTGAATCGCGTTCGCTATCTCGAAGGGACTCCGAAGAGTTCTACCCGCTGGATCGACACCGGGTGGGCACTCGTTTTGGCTGGTCTCTAGGTTGCAGACCTTGGTCTGACTGAGGTTTCGTCTTCCCCATAGGCTTCTGAGCCCCATGTCAGAGTCCGCTGAAGGCACGAGCGTCGTCGCCTGAGGTCGTTAGAATCACCCCATGCCAGACTCCCCTGCCTCCGGCCTCTACGAGGCACTCGTAACCCGTTCGCTCCGAGACGGTGTGCTGGCCGCCAGCTCGCACCTCGAGTCGGGTGAACGTGATCTCGATCCCGACGCGGCACCGATCTACCTCGCGCGATACCTCCATGATCGAGCGCTCCAGGCGCTCAAGTGCGTGGGCAAGACCGATCAGCTTCAACGTCAGATAGCGCTCGTGAACTCGCTTCTCGGGGTCCTAGGTGACGAGAAAGAGCCCGTCGTCGACCAGCGCGACCTGATTGTCTCGCCGGGACGGGTGCTGGAGTGGCTTCAGAAAAAGTCCGAGCAGGGCCTCTCGGCGGGGGGGCCACCCTCCCGGCCGGTGATTCCGCTCTCGACCAGTGAGCTGCTGGTGAACGGTCGCCACGACCTAAACGTGGCCTCGGAGGTCCGCCGTGAACTGCAATCCGCGGATCGAGTGGACCTTCTCATTTCGTTTCTCAAGTTCAGCGGCGTGCGGATCATTCAAACCGAGTTGAGGGACTTCCTAAGGCGTCGACCTGGCGGGCTGCGCGTGTTGACGACGGTCTACACGGGGGCGACAGAGCCCAGGGCCCTCGAGGCTCTCAAGGAGTTGGGCGCGGAGATTCGGGTCAGCTATGACACTCAACGAACCCGCTTGCACGCCAAGGCCTGGCTCTTCCAGCGCGACTCCGGCTACTCGACCGCCGTGGTTGGATCGTCCAATCTCTCTGGCGCCGCGATCCTCGACGGACTCGAGTGGAACGTTCGCCTCTCTAATGTGGACAACCGGGGAATTCTCACCAAGTTCCAGGCGACCTTCGATCAATACTGGGACGACTCCGAGTTCCGTGCCTACGTGGACGAGGAGTTCGCCGACGTGCACCGCGAGCTCCGGCGGAGTCGAGTCGCACCCCTGCTCACAAAGATCGAGGTCAGAGCGCGCCCGCATCAGGTCGAGATCCTCGAGTCCCTTGACGCTGAGCGCGATCGAGGGCACTGGCGGAATCTCGTCGTCGCCGCGACCGGGACAGGCAAGACGATCGTGGCGGCCCTGAACTACAAGCGGCTCCGAAAGGAGCACGGTCTCAACAGCCTGCTCTTCGTGGCTCACCGAGATCGGATTTTGGATCAGTCCCTGAGCACATTTCAGGTCGTGCTTCAAGACGGCGGCTTTGGGGAACGGCTTGGGTCAGGTGAGACGCCTCGCGCAGGTCAGCACGTGTTCGCGAGCATTCAGTCTCTGCACGCTGACCGCCTCGCCAAGCTGCCGCCAGAGGCGTTTGACGTGGTCATTGTCGACGAGTTCCATCACGCGGCTGCGAGGACGTATACCCAGCTCCTCGAGCACCTCAAGCCGAAGGTCCTCCTCGGCTTGACCGCGACTCCCGAGCGGACGGACGGCGCGAGCATCTTGGGTTGGTTCGAGGGCCGGGTCGCCGCAGAGCTCCGGCTCTGGACGGCGATCGACCAAGGGCTCCTCTGCCCCTTCCAGTATTTCGGGGTCAACGACCAGACTGATCTCTCGACCGTGAAGTGGCGCAACGGTCGCTACGACGTGAAGGAGCTCGAGAACGTCTACACCAGCACCCGAGCCTGGGTCATGCGCGTCTTGCAGGAGGTGAACGCGAAGGTCACTGACCCTCACCGCATGAGGGCGATCGGCTTTTGTGTGAGCATTGACCACGCCGTCTACATGGCCGAGCAGTTCGCTCTGGCTGGCATTCCGGCGCTCGCCGTGAGTTCAAGGACCACCAAGCACGACCGCAGGAGCGCCATAGACCAGCTCGAGTCAGGCAAGGTGAATGTTCTGTTCACCGTCGATCTGTTCAACGAGGGGGTCGATATCCCGACGGCCGACACGGTCTTGTTTCTCCGTCCGACCGAGAGCGCCACGATCTTCCTCCAGCAGCTCGGGCGTGGCCTGCGCCTCCACGAGAGCAAGTCCTGTCTCACTGTGCTCGACTTCGTGGGCGGGGCCCACCGCTCCTTTCGCTTCGACCGCAAGTTTCGGGCACTTCTCGGCGGAACGCGGAGGAGCGTCGAGCGGGCCATTGAAGAGGGCTTCCCCCGATTGCCGGCTGGCTGCGCGCTCCAACTCGACGAGCACGCTCGCGAAGCGGTGCTCGCGAACATTCGACTGGCCCTCCACCAGGGCTACCGTGCGTTGCTCGAGGATCTGCGCGGCATTGGGCACGACCTCACTCTCGCCGAGTTTCTCGACGAGGCGGGGGTTGAGCTCGACGACGTCTACGCTCGCCGAGGGCACTCCTGGACTCGACTTCGCAGAGAGGCGGGTCTCACCGCGGCACCTCCAGGACCCGACGAGGAGGTCCTTGCGAAGGGGCTCGCTAGGCTCACGCATGTCGACGATCCTCTGCGGCTTGGCGCCTGGTCCGATTGGATCGGAGCCCCCGAACCTCCCGAGGTTGGCCGAGAGGGCAGCCAGGAGCGACGCCTTCAGCTGATGCTGATGGTCGTGCTCGGTTTCCAGAGGAAGCCCGTCGCCGAGCTCGCCGACTTTCTAAGGGGCTTCTGGAAACACCCAGCGATTCGGGCCGAACTCGTCGAGTTTCTCGGCCTCCTTGAGGATCGCCTCCGGCAGCGCTCGTTTTCCTTCGAGGTCCCAGACGTCCCTTTGCGCGTTCATGCAACCTACGCCCGAGACGAGATCATGGCCGCATTCGGTGTGGTGACTCCCAAAGGAAAGGTCCTAGGCCTTCAGCAGGGTGTCTACCACCACAAGCCCTCTCAGAGCGATCTGTTCTTGATCACGCTCGAGAAGTCGGAGAAGGAATACAGCCCGACCACGCTCTACAACGACTATCCGATCTCGCCTTCGTTGTTTCATTGGGAGTCCCAAGGCGCCACTCGCGAGCGATCGAAGATGGGGCAGCGGTACATTAACCACGCCCAAGTCGGTGGGCGGATCTTGCTCTTTGTTCGCTCGTCGAAGAAGGACGATCGCGGCGAGACTCGTCCCTACCTGTTTCTCGGGAGCGCCCACTGTCAGAGCCACTCGGGGGAGTGCCCCATTCAGTTCGTCTGGCGGCTGGATCGACCCATGCCGGCGCGGCTGTTTGACGAGACCAAGATCGCGGCAGGGTGACGTCGGGCGAGGGGTCGAGTCGGAGCCGATCACCGACACCGCTCCGGTACGTACCACCGACAGTGAGACGTCGACTCTTCACGAAGCCCGTCGCCGTGACTTGGAGATCGAGTGAGTGAATCCGGTCGGGGGCGGCCCAGCGGACTCTCCTGAGTCCAGTATCATTCCCCACATGGCGAAATGCGCTCACTGCGGGCAGCGAAAGGGAAAGCGGACCTGCCCGGCCCTTGGGCAGGTGTGCTCGCCTTGCTGTGGCAAACACCGTCAGCGGGAGATCGAGTGCCCGCCAGGGTGCGCCTTCTTGCCGAGCGTCGGGCCAGCACGGCGGGGCTTGAAACGAGCCCTGGAGGGACTTACCAGCTATGTCTATCGCGAGCGGCGCGACTGGCTGCAGCCAGCCGTGGACGCGTTCTTCGACGATCCCACGGAGCTGGGGGAGTGGGAGGTCGACCACTTCGCGGCTTACTTGACTCTCGGCTACACCGACCCAAAGGGAAAGCGCGCGATCGACCTCTACCTCGAGCAGGAGCGGCAGCGGCTGCGCGGTGACGAGCGCTCGGCGCTGGAGGTCCTCCAGGAGAAAGCGTTCGCGTCGCTGTTCGAGGTCTTGGAGGTGCGAGGTGGCGAGGGGCTGGGGGTGGAGGACGTGGCCAACGGAGAGGAGTTCTTCGTCCACGAGAGCCTGGCGACGCGGCAGCTCTTGGCGGGGGATCACCTGCTGGCTTGGGTCGTCCCTCTGGGCGAGCGCAAGGAGTTCACCTCGGTGCTGGTGGTGCCGCCCGAGCACGTCCCGCTGGTGTGCGCGCTGGTCGGCGAGGCGGTCGCAGCGGCTGAAGGCGAAGTCGCCCTGTCCTTGCAGGAGTCCCTCCGGCGGGCGATTCCGCGTGTCCAGCGGAGGCTGCGACGGGCGATTCGGGCGTGGATCCCTCCCATGGTCCTCAACCCGAAGGGCGAGGAGTTTGAGGTCTGCTGCGCAGACTACGAGGTCCCCGATCCTGAGGCCGTCCGCGCTCGGCTGCGTGAGCATCCCGACGTCTTGGAGCGTGACGATTACTTCGTGTGGACGGTCGAGCGCCTCGGGGGTGCCCTCGCTCCGCTCGAAGACGATCTGTGCGGCGCCCTTGAGCGGAGCGAGTCCGACCTCGGCCCGCCTGAGGGTGAAGCCTTCGAATTCGACGGGCGCGAGCCGGGGGGCATGATCGAACTCAAGACCGTACGGCTTACGCTGACCACCGACTCGCGCCCGGCCTTGGAGCGAGCCAAGCGCTTCATAGAGCAGGCGCTTGGCTCGTCGGTTCGCCACCGGGCAGATCGAATCACTGCCCAGGAGGAGCTCTCGCGAGAGGCTTCGGAGTTGCCTGGCCCCAGCGCCGACCTCGACCCGTGGCTGTCTTCCCTTCCTGATCCCTCCTTCGCGGAGGACAGCGCCAAAGCCCGCCCTGAGCGAGCGGATCGCACCCCAGACGAGCAGGGACGGCACCGACTCCCGATCCTGGCGCACGAGCAGCTGAAGGTCCTGCTCCCGGGGCTCGAGCGCGCGGTCGGCGCTGCCGCTCGCGAGCTGAGGGAGGGTCCGGGCTGGGAGCACGAGACCCTCCTCGCAGACGACATGCTCGAGGTCCCGCTTCTAGAGGAGCTGATCACCGAGCTCGCTGACTCGATCCGCGACACGCCCTACTCGGAGGACTGGAAGCGTTCGGAGATGTCAGTCCAGCTCTCGCACCTCCATTACTTCGTCAACTACGAGTTGCACCGCCGCAAGACCTTTTGGGTGGACGAGTCCCTGGCCTGGATGCTCTCCCAAACCAGGCTCGACATTCAAGGTGCTTGCCTGCGCCTCCCCTTCCCGACCTTGGCTCTAGTCTTCACCGACCCCTGGACGTTGGATCTGGCCGAGAGCTTGACCGATCTCCAGAACGAGAACCCCACGATCAAGGCGGCTCGACTCGAAGTCCTCACGGCCTACGTGGTCCAGCAGGAGCAGAGCGCTGAGGGAACACACCTCTCCTTCTACTTCGTGCTGGGGACCGGCGAGCTCGAGGAGTGGCCTTACATGGTCAACCGCGAGTTGTTCGTGCGAGTCGACGACGACTTGGAGGCTGTGCTCGAGAGCCGTCCGGCGGAGTTGCTCGAGCGAGAGCAGGACCCTTTCTTCCAGGCGCCCGAGCTGAAGAGGTTGCTCCACCTAGCGATCAACGCGATCCTCTACGCGACCTCGGCGCATCTCGACCCGATCGTCCTCGCGCCCCCACCCAGGAAGGGGCGCCGCAAGGGCCGGCGGGCCTCGATACCTGACGAGCGAGGGCTTCAGCACCCTCACTCACGCGAAGAGGTCGTCCACCTGGCCGGCAAGGTTGCTGTCGGGCGTGTTCGCCAGCTCTCCGAGCTCGAGGCGAGAGACGAGGGAGCGAGGCTCTTTTCGCGCTTCATGGTCCGTGGGCACTGGCGGCGCGCCGCCAAGGACTGGAAGGACCAGCGCCTGCGCTGGATCGAACCCTATTGGAAGGGACCCGACCTCGCGTCGATAGTCGAGCGCGAATACCGCCTCCGCCCCTGAGCCCTGAGTTTAGAGCCTCGCCAGAGCCCCGCGAACGACCTGTCGGCCTTAGTCCTTGTTCTTCTGTGCCCATACGTTTCCCGCCTTCGGACACCGAGCGCCCGAACAAATACCTTCAAACTCATGAACTCAATGCGCTCGACTCAGCGCGTCAGCGACCCGGCATTTCTAGTTGTCGTCGCCCGCATTTCTAGTTGTCGTTGACCAGGTGCTGTCTCGGCTACCGCTCTCACTTGGCCTGCCGCCTCCAGTGGCAACCGGCAACGAAAGCGCCGAAGCCTCTCGGCTTCGGCGCTTATGTCGTTGGAGATAAGGGGACTCGAACCCCTGACCTATACGTTGCGAATGTGGAATTTGGGGTAGTTAAGCCCTGGCGCTGCAAGGTCTATCGCCTTTGTTTGCATGCAGTTACGGCGGCACGCGATTTCGCCATAAGTTCAATGGGGTGATCTTGGGCTCGGATTTGTACCCAAACGCTTCCGAACCAAACCAACATACACCTCCGGTGTTGGGACCCAAATCTCGAACTCCTCGCTGATACACCCGCTGCGTATCGACCTCGAATCGGCGAGTTTCGAGGTGAATCGGGCCGGATTTGTTCCCCATTTTCCCCGAACCACTCGCCGATGCACCTCCGGTGTATCAACGTTCGGCTCCGTTCGATCTCGAAGTCCTGACCGATGCACGGGTGGCGTATCGAGCTTCGAAACGGCTACGAATCGGGGTCGATTTTGTTCCCAATGTTCCCGCGTCTGAATCTGCACCCCTCACCGGTTTCGCTTGTGGGGACGAGGGCCCGCTGAGTGTCCCCCGGCGTCAACTCCCCTCGCCGGATCCGAACCATGGGCTGAAGCCTGACGGCCTTCTTTCACATTGGCGGGCGAAGGGGGTCGAACTCTCAACCCTCAGCTTGGGAAGCCTAGGCGGGGAGTGTGCCACGGTGTTCCCGGGTGGACCCAAGTGACCGCATTCGTGAGGGTTAGCCCCGCTCGTAGTGTGTCACCGAGGGTCACGGTGGACCCCGGCATAGCGCATGAGTGGCTAGGATATTAACTAGGCCAGGTTCGCGGTGCTGGTTCGCTCCTCGGGCGCGGAGCACGCACCAAAACTACGGAGACGCATTAGGTTTACGGCGAGGGACCTGCGGCGCGTCTCGTAGGGGCGGCTGCTCAGGGGGTGGGGACCAATGCCTCTATCTCTACTTGCCTGGGTCCCTCCTCGTCCTCGTGGCAATCAAGCCTCAGCAGCGAAGCAGGCGGGGCAGAGACCCTCCCCTTCCAGAGGACCGCCACACTTTTTGCAGGTTGGTGGAGCTGTCGAGCTGGCTACCAGCAGATCGCAGGTCTTGGCTACGAGGTCGCGGGCCTCCCGCAGCCGCCCCACAAGCCTGTCCCAGTCCAGCCCACCAGCCAGAGGCGACGTCGACAGGCGCGCTACGGTCATATACGTGCCCTTCCCGAACCGCGCTGGCTTCTCGACACGCAGGCCGCTGCCTTCAGCGGCCTCAAGCAGCTTCCTGCTGACCAGGTCCCTAAGCTCAGACTGCTTGGGCTCGTCCAACACCTGGACCTTGAAGCAGAGTTGATCGTTTTCAAACTGGAGGTAGACGTTATTGAGTCCCTCAACCGAAGCCGAGTCCCACCCGAACGAGCACCCCCAGAACCCACCTTGGCGGTTGTTCTCGTAGGCCATGCCGAAGCCTGGGTCCTCAAGGCGCTCACGAAGGACAGAGAAGAACCCTGGATAGTCCCAGTAGCTCCAGGCTCCCGGATCTCGCCCCTCGAACCCCGCCCACCGCGTCTGGAGGCCGCGAAGAGCGTCTCCGTAGGCGCTGGCCAAGTCCCGTACGTCACGGGCCCGAGCCAAGGGGCGACCATGAACGCAATCGGGCCGTGCGAGATGTCCAAGCAGCTCCGTCGCGCCCACGACACGAACGTGCCCAGATCGGAGAGGCTCAGTCGCGTCCCATGCTTCGCGCAACTCCCCCTCAAGCTGGTCCGGCGGGCGGGTGAGGCGAGTCACTCCGAGCAGCAGGTAGAGCCAGTGGTCGCTCTGACGATCCTCTGCCTCCAGGTGCCTTCGCTGGCGAGCGACCTGATCTGGCCGAACACAGCTATCTACCTTCAATTCGACCCAGACCGTTGTCCCGTTTGCCAAGGGAATGGACAGGTCAAAGAGGCCACCATGGGGTTCCCAGTCGAAGTCTGGATCAGCCGGTAGGGGTTGGTCTATCCCCAGGTCGCACAGGAGCGAGGTCCTCGTCAGCAACGTCCCGAGCGCGAGTTGGTGCAGACGCTCGGACTCGGGCTTGACGTCAAAGAGAAGGTCGATAGCACTCAAGATAGACCTCTTACTTCCGCCTCGGCAACAGGCGGTCTTGGCGGGATCAGACGCTCCAGCACCCGGCGACGAGAAACGGAGTCCGTGCTCAGTGCTGTCGGTCGAACCCTAGCCCGCTTCCATCACCATTTGTGAAACAAGGACGTCGTACCTCGATGCCATAACGCTGTTGTGAGACGACGAAACAGCAAAACGAGGACGACGACCTTGAAGACAGAGTGTATTCCCACGGGCCTCGACTGCGGACGCCTGGGACGCCGCAAAATCACCCTCGGCTTCGACGGGGGAAAGCTCTCCAGCGACGGTGGGTCGATTCTGCTCCGAATGACGGAGGAGCGAACGGGAATCCTCTCGGAGTTCGCCACCGACTGCTTCCGAGATCACCGCCTCCAGACTCGCGTCGAGCATTCGGTGAGCGATCTGCTTGCCCAGCGGGTCCTCGGCTTGGTCCTCGGCTACGAAGACCTCAACGACCACGATCAGCTCCGCCACGATCCCCTCTTCGCGGTCGCTGTCGGCAAGCAAGCACCGGAAGGAAGAACGCGCCGAGCCGAGCAGGGCCCTGCCTTGGCGAGTAGCGCCACGCAAGATCACGAGCATGATCGCTACAAGAAGATCGAGCTCGACTTCGAGGCGGCGGACCGCTTCTTCGTTCGGCAATTCCTCAAGCGATCAGGCGAGACGCCACCTCCCGAGATCGTGCTCGACCTCGACAACTCGGACATTCGGCTCCACGGCCACCAAGAGGGCCGCTTCTTCCACGGCTACCGCCGAAGCTACCAGTTCCGTAACGGCAGCAAGCTCAGGCTCGCCTGGTACCACGCAGTGGGCTGGGACGGGTTCTCCTCAACTTGGGCGTAGGCGGGCGCCGCCCAGCCAAGGTACACGTTGCGCCCACCAAGTCACCCTGCCACTGTGCCTCTGGCTAGGGGGCCTTCCTGTGAGAAGCACGCTTTTCTCTCTGCTCTGGATACCCGTCTTCGCTGTCCTCCTGCCCGGCTGCAGCGGTGGCGGAAGCAGCGGGCCGCCTCCCGCGCCTTCGCCGCCCACGATCACGGAGATCAGCCCTGTAATGGGAGACCCGTCTGGCGGGACGTTCGTGACGCTTCGTGGGGCTCACTTTGGCTCCGACGCCAAGGTGACGATCGGCGGCGTTCTTCTCGCCGAGCAGACCGTCGTGAACGAAACCACAGTGGTTGGGCTTTCCCCCCCCGGTGCGGAGGGAAGCAAGGCCGTCGTCGTCACCACGAGTGGAGGATCAGCCAGCCTCACTGCCGGCTACTCGTACGGCGCAGGGACAGTCGCACTTCCTGTCGTCGGTGCCCTCGCCAGCTCGGTGAAAGGAGAGGTCTCCTCTACCGGGGGAGAGATCACATGGCCGTCGTTCACGCACCCTGTCACTGGAGAGCAAGTCAGCGGTGGTTCCCTGCGGATTCCGCCCAACGCTCTCCCTGCAGAGGTCGCGATCTCGATCGAGGTTTTTGCGGCTCAGGGGCAGGCCCTCCCTGAGACTCTCGTTTATCGGCTCAAGCCAAGCGGATTGACGTTCAGCACTCCCGCGACCCTCACAGTCGGATACTCCGGGTCGTGGGTGACCACAAATTCACTCGACGAAACCAAAATCCGTCTAGTTGTCAGTTCAGGGAACTCGGTGGAGAGCGTTCCAGCCACGAGTCGTAATCTCGGTGAGAAGACGATCTCCGTCGAGATTGAACACTTCAGCGACCACTGGGGAACCGACAACCCAGACGACAGCAACCTCCACCAACGCGTGGACCTTCTGGACGCGCAGGGCACCTCACTGGTGGACGCTCAGCAGATAACCCTCCCGCCTCTCGACGACGGTCACGAGTTCTGGACTGCGGACCACGTTGCCTTGGTCATTCACGGCCTCTCGGGAAACTCTGACTCCTTTAGGAACAGCGATTTGGCTAGCTTCCTCTCGGATCGATTCGGTAAGGGCGTTGCCTACTTCGAGTATCCATCAGGCAGGAGCATCCAGAGCAACGCAGATGCCCTCGACCGACTACTTGCCCAGCGAAAGCAGGGCGTGCACCTCTTCGCCCACAGCATGGGCGGACTTGTTTCCAGGGCATACCTTGAGAACCTGCGCCCCGTCCGACGGGTGGCGTCCCTGGTCACCTTCGGAACGCCCCACAAGGGCTCGCTGTGGGGAATTGCGTATCTTCGATACGAAGGGGTTCGAGACCTTATCCCCGGTTCGGCATTCTTGGACAACCTCAATGCCCCGCCCGCTAACACAGGGTCACCCCCATACTATGTCGTCATAGCTGCCAATGACAAAGTAGTTAAGGACGACAGTGAGCGAGGTGCCGGCGTCCTTCAGGTAGAAGGTGAGTTCCTTGTTGACACCCGCCTCTACGGTCCCAAGGAGGGGCATAGCGTTATCTACAAGCAGGCAGGTTCCGTCTACGGACTCTCGCCCAGCCCCTCTACTATGACCGTGCGCCAGCAGCTTGAGAGTTGGATGGACCCACTACTTCAAACTACCCCGCCGTCGCCCACTCCACCCCCTGCCCCGCTCCC
>JAESQQ010000798.1 GCA_016765095.1 Planctomycetota bacterium
CTCTCCACATCCAACCCCGCTACAGTTCGTCTCGGAAGTCCTGGCAAGGCGCGCCGAGGTCCAGCAATCTTGCTGGATTGTGACCGAGGCAGCAACGCAGCCAGGGCTTTCGAGACGAGCTGTAGCTAGAGGGTCTCTGAAGCCATGGCGGGGCGGGCGCACGGAAGATCGTCAGCTTTCCAAGCTGAGGGTTGAGAGTTCGGAGCCTAGAGTTTCCAGCCCGTCATTCGCCCCTTGCCGCGGGAGCGTGACGCATGGCCCGCTCCTTCTTGCGCGCTTCGAACTCCGCTCGCTTCTTCCTTTACCTGATAGACGCTCTCATGTCCCACACGAGCAGCTGGCCGTTACGGGCGGTCGCGAAGGCTGTTTTCCCATCCGCGCTGAACCGCACGCCGGTGACTCTGCTCTCGGCGCCTACGAGCTTGGCGACCCAGGTTGCCGGGTCGGCGCGCTGGAGCCGCAGGCGCCAGAGCTCGACCTGGCGGCTGGGTGATACCAGCGCCCAGCACGTGTCGGGGGAGAGCGCGACCTTTCTGCTGTCGGGCCACTGCACCGACGAGAATCGGGCCAGGTGCTTGGCAACCTTGCTCTCCAGCCGCCAGACATGGGCGAACGGGTCCGATCCGAGCAGCACGGTCCGACCGTCACGCGAAACCGCCACCTCGGCGCTGGCGTCGTCGGGGTCCCAGTCGGACCCGGGCGGCCCGTCGAGGGGCACGGGCGTCATCTCAAGGGTCGTGGGATCTACGGAGCGGAGGCCAAAGACGTAGTCGTTGGTCGAGCCCCACAGCAGCACATCGGCCTTCGTTGGGGCGATGCCGGCGGCCGAGAACGCTCCGAGGTCCTTGCGTGCGATCCGCTTGACCTGCCCGTCGGGGCTCAGTCGGTAACGGAGCAGGACGCTCTCGACTTGCTCGTCGCCCTCTCTCGCGAGCCACAACGACCCGTCCGGTCCGAATACTGCCGGTCCGCCGTACCAGCCGTCCTTCTTCAGGGTCGACACGCGACGCGCGCGCAGGCGCCCTTCTGCCTTGGACAGATGATAGACGTGGTGGCTTGTGTCCTCGTCGTCGCTCAGCAGGAGCCAGCGCCCGTCGGGTGAGAGCTGCGCCCCGCGAAGATCTGAGTCCGGCAGGGCGGTGTGCTGCAGCCGTGGAGCCCGGTGCCCGTCCAGAGTCCACAGCTGGAACTCTTTGGCCCCTCTCGTGAGCAGCACGCCTCCCGCCACGTCTAGGCCGAGGGCATACCCCGCGGTCTTCACGACCGCCGATGGCTGAACCTCGGGGGCGACTTGGGTCTTCGGAAGCTGACGTGCCGTGATAACGGTGCCGTCGGGGTGTATGCGAACCTGGATACGCGGCGTGCCGTCTGCGGTGACCACCGGGTCCATCACGTTTCGGCTTTGGGGGCCCGGCCGGCTGGAGGTCAGCAGGTAGATCAGGAAATGCGGCTCGGCTCGGTCGGGCTGCTCCTCTTCGTTCCGCAAGTAGCTGGGCTCGCCGTCGTCGCCAGAGACGACCAGGCTTGGCGAGCCGAGGAGGTCCTTGAGCGCTTCTTCCTTCATTCCCCGGCGGACCTCCTTGAGCAGCCCGAGCAACTTTCGGTGTCGCTCCGCCATCGGGCGCACGCGAATTCGCAGTGGCTCGGAGACGATTTCGCCCTTGTGGGCGTTCGCGTAGAGGTCGTAGAGCTCGGGAGCGACCTCGCCGTCGCCCCATGGACCTTCCTTGGCGGAGAGGACATAGCGCAGTCGCACCAAGTAGTCGCCGGCCTCGGCGAAGGGGAAGGCAGGGCGACGCAGCCACCCGCCGTTCATCGCGTGCTCTCCGTCGGGGGGCAAGCGTACGAAGTCCTCCACCTTGCAGGGGTCGAAGATCCCGCACCTCGAGTAGCTGGGGAGCTGACGCACTGCGCTCCCGTCTGCACGCCGGACCTCCCACAGGTAGAACGGGTAGCGGCCGCCCTCGGTCGAGTTGTCGATCGGCTTGACGATGCTCTGGTCCCGCGCGGAGGTGTTTACAAACGTCGCCGTCAGGACGGGCGGCTGCCCGAAGGGCACCTCGTCCTGCTCTGCCTGGAGCCGCAGCACGAGGCGAGCGGGCTCAGGGACTTGGACCGGGCGGGAGACAGGAGAAGTTGCGCATCCCGTAACCAGAACGAGGAGCAGGGCGAATCGCTGCATGTAACTCTTATACGGGATCCGCCGTCGTTGAAACCCACCTCGGGTCGGGTTCAGAACGTCGCTTTTCTTGGCGAGCTCGTCGATTCCGGCCGGTTCGATTCCGGTTCGGTTCCAACGACGCAAGCCGCGACAGCGAAAGCGCTCGGTTGGTTGGTTAGTCTGCCGAGGTGCGGAAGGCCGTCCCGGCCAGTTCGCGACAGAGGAGTCTCTATGAAGCGCTGCATCCTGTTCGTCCTGCTTGGTCTGCCCGTCCTGCTGACCGGGTGTCCAGGGGATAGCCCGCCCAAGGCACCCAGTGCCGGCGTTGGCAGTGTCGGAACGGCTGTGAAAGTGGGTGGCGTGGGTGAAGCCGGCGGTGTCGGTGGCGTCGGTGGCCCAGTGGGGGCTCCGGGCGGCGCTGGAGCGGTCGGGGGCGGCGGCTTCTGACGCGTCGAAGGACAATCGACTTGAGCGTCAGATCAACGACCCCCAGAGACGGCAGTCGCAGGGCGAACCTGGCCGTTCGGTCCCTGCGCCCAGCGAGGCGGAGATGCTCAGCGCCTCTGCCCTGGGTCGCGCTGTGACAGGAGGGACTTCCAAGCAACCCGTGTTCTCCCTCGGGCAACTCGTCCATCACAAACGCTACGACTACCGCGGGGTGGTCGTAGGGGTCGACGCGGCCTGCCGGGCCGATTCCGATTGGTATGAGTTCCAGGTCAAGGGCAAGAGCTACCGGCCGTCGAAGGACCAGCCCTGGTACAACGTCCTGGTGCACGGCGCGGGGCAAACGACCTACGTGGCTCAACAGAACCTCGAGCTCGACCCGTGTCGCGACGCGATCAAGCACCCCCTCGTCGATTCGCACTTCAAGACGTTCTTCGGTGGGCGCTACTACCGCGAGTCGCTGAACTAGTCCGAACGGGAGCGCAGGGAGTCGCGCTCAAACTCGACCGACCCAGCCTCGGCACACGGGGATCCCGAACGGGGATCCCGACCACACGGGGATCCCGACCGACCGGATCCCGACCACCACCGGGGATCCGGATCCCGACCACCACCGGGGATCCCGACCCAAGGCTATCGGCCCGCGCCGAGCGATCGACCGACCCAGCCTCGGCACACGGGGATCCCGACCACCAATCCCGACCACCACCGGGGATCCCGACCCAAGGCTATCGGCCCGCGCCGAGCGATCGACCGACCCAGCCTCGGCACAC
>JAESQQ010000799.1 GCA_016765095.1 Planctomycetota bacterium
CCCCCGCCCGCCTCTCCGGGAGAGGCACGCGCCTCTTGGCTTAGGCTTCTCAACGTCAGACGCTAGCGCTGAGTCGAGCCACCGAGCGCCCAAGCCTCGTATCCTGGGCGCGAGGAATCTGCAGCCCCGAGGTCCAACAAGCGCATGGCGAAGCAGCGGGTCTGGGACTGGGCGATCGTGGGCTCCGGGTTTGGCGGGAGCGTCAGCGCGCTGCGCCTCGTCGAGAAGGGCTACCGAGTCGTGGTCCTCGAGAAGGGCCGTCGCTTCCGCCCCCAGGACTTCCCCAAGAGCAACTGGGACCTCAGGCGTTGGATGTGGCGCCCGAAGCTGGGCATGCGCGGGCTGTTCAAAATGACCGTGTTCCCGCACGTAACCGTCCTGTCCGGGGTCGGCGTCGGCGGCGGCTCACTGGTCTACGCCAACACCCTCCCCACGCCGGGCAGCGACTTCTTCGAAGCCCCGAGCTGGGCCCACCTCGGGGATTGGGAGCGCGAGCTGGCGCCGCACTACCCGACCGCCCGCCGAATGCTCGGCGCGACGCCCTACCCGGGCATGACCGAGGCCGATCGAGCCCTGCAGGCTGTGGCCCGCAAGCGCAACCTGCCCTTCAGTCAGCCAGACGTCGCGGTCTACTTCGGCGAACCGGGGAAGACGGTCAAGGACCCCTACTTCGGGGGCGAAGGCCCGGATCGAACCGGCTGCACCCATTGCGGTGGCTGCATGATCGGCTGCCGGGTCGGGGCCAAGAACACCCTCGACAAGAACTACCTCTACCTCGCCGAGAAGCGCGGGCTCACGATCTGGGCCGAGCACGAGGTGACCGCGATCCGGCCCTTGCCCGAAAGCGAGGGGCCCGGCTATCGCCTCGAGGTCACCGAGCGTGGGCGGGTCAAGCGTGTCCTCCGGGCACGAAACGTGATCCTCTCGGGCGGCGTGCTCGGGACCGTCGAGCTCCTGCTCCGAATGCGCGAGGATCCTGCTGGGCTACCCCTCCTCTCGCCGAGAGTCGGCAGCTTTGTCCGGACCAACTCCGAGGCCCTGTTGGGGGTCACGAGCCGGCGAAAAGACATAGACCTCAGCCGAGGCGTCGCGATCACCTCGATCGTGCACACCGACGCCCACAGCCACATTGAGCCGGTCCGATACCCCAAGGGCTCGAGCTTTTTCCGGATCCTGAGCGCCCCCCACATTCAAGGTGGCCCCCTCCCCGTACGCCTCGCGCAGGCCGTCTCGGCCTTCGCACGGCGGCCGCTGGACTACCTCGGGGCAGCCTTCGCTTCGCGCTGGGCTGAGCGGACCGCCGTCCTGCTCTACATGCGAACCCTCGAGGGTCACCTCGACCTCAAGCTCGGCCGCGCCTGGGCCCAAGGCTTCGTGCGCGGACTCACGACCCGCCTGGCCGAAGGGCCCGCGCCGCTCGCGACAATCCCCGAGGCGAGTGAACTCGCGAGGGACTTCGCCAAGGAAATCGACGGCGTCGTCCAGAGCCTGTTGACCGAGACCGTGCTGGGGATCCCGACGACGGCCCACATTCTCGGCGGGGCTTGCATGGGCAAGGACCCAGACGAGGGCGTGATCAACACCGACCACGCGGTGTTCGGCTACCCCGGCCTGTTCGTGATCGACGGGGCGGCGGTCAGCGCCAACCCCGGCGTCAACCCGAGCCTCACGATCACCGCCCTCGCCGAGCGAGCCATGACGAAGATCCCCGCCAAGGCCTGAATGAGCGACGAGTTGATCCGAGCCTTGGCGCCCCAGTGGGCCTCGTCCCACGAAGACGAAGACGGGGTCGCCTACCTTCGGGCTCAGCTCCGAGCCGGGACCCTGAGCGAGGAGTCGGGCCCTTCCCACGAGGCGCGCACGAGCGATCATGAGGCCGCGGCTGGAATGCTCTTCATGAGCTCGACCCCCACTGGAGACGGACACTCTCACCCCCTCACCGAGAACCTGACTTGCCTCGCGCTCCGAGAGCACCTCCCGATCGTGTTTGGGCCTCGCCCCTTCACGGCCAGCCTCCGCGTGGCGGAGCTAATGGAGATCGCCTCACGCTGGCTCTGCCGGCGGACGGACCCCCCTGCCGCCGCCGAGCTCGTGTGGGCGGGTATCCGCCGAGAAGTAGTCCCCTGGGCGCTCGCCTACAGCGACCCGGTCCGCGAGCGCGTCGAAGCCCGTCAGCGGTGAGTGATGATCGGCTCAGGGAACTCGAACGCCGCTGGCGCGAGACCGGCGCGCCCGAAGACGAACGAGCCTGGCTCCGGGGGCGATTGCGTGCGGTCGCCCGCCTCGACTGGGCGAGCTACCAGCGCGCGTGTGAGCTCGACCCAGCCGCAGCGGCGGACTATCTAGGGAAGCGAGTCGGACCGAAAGACCTGCGCCTCGCCGCGCGCCTCGGCTCGGCGACGGCCGCCTTGAGCCTGGGCCAGCCGGCTGCTCCCACGCCGCACGTGTTTCAGATTCAAGGGGCCGCTGCCCTCGGGGACTTCTTCGGGTCCTGGGAGCCAGCCCTGGTCTATCTCCGGGCCGCGCTCTGCCAAGTGCTCGAGTGGTGGTTGGACCGCGGGCCTGAATACCGCGAGTCGATCGAGGAGTTCGAGCCGACGCTCACAGCCATCCGCGACTGGTTCTACGGCGAGCGGGGGGAGAAGGCGGGGCAGACCGCTTTGGTTTGGGCGCGCTCAGCGCCCGCACGCGCTCAGCTCCTGGCAGGGCGATTCGAGCGTGAAGGACGCGCCTTGCGCCACCTGGCGTATGCGTGGGGCGGATTGGCTTACATCTGCGCGCCGATCGGAGAGCCCTTTCGCAAAGGCTCGCCGACCTGGCCGTCGTCGCGGGGAGGCGGGATCGCGAACCCCGACGGGATTCGCCTCGAGCGCGTGACCTGGATTCGTCACGAAGCCTTCGAGGCGATCAAGGGCACCATGTATGAGCGTCACCCGGTCCTCGACATGATGCATCCCGATTACGGACCGGCGATCGCGGCCACTCTCGCCCCCTTCGAAGAGTTCGCCGCAGAGGCCCTCGTGCGGTGGCTCCTCTCGAAGTAGATAGAGGACCTCGCCTGCCCTCCGATAGGCGTCCCAGCATGCCGCGGGAGCGCTCCCGCGGTAGCCAACCGCCTCCCCCTCGTTCGCCCCCGCCAGACGCCTACCCCCGAGCCTCAAGCGGGTATCTTTGGCGCCTCATGGCAGACAGCATCAAGGTCCGAACCGCGATCGGGAGTGTCCTGATCACCGCGATTTGCGGCCTGATCTACTTCGACCACTGGAGCGGGCACGGCTGGGGCGCGATCGCGATCGCGATCCTCTTGGTCTCGGCCGGCCTCGCCGAATACGCCCGGATGGCGGGGACCCTCGTCCCGCTCCCGACGCGCCGGCTCGTGGTCGCCGGCGGGGGCTACATGCTCCTCAAAGGGCTCGCCTACGAAGTCGACCCGCGCCTGCACCTCCTGGCTGGACCCTGGGTCGTGGCCTTCGCCTACTCCTTGTTCTTCAACGCGCTCAAGGGATCTCCGAGCAAGGAGCGGTTCCGAGCGCTGGCCCTGACCGCGTTCGGGTTCTTCTACCTGCCGTTTTTGGGTGGCTACGCCCTCGACGCGCGCTTCCTGCCCGTCGCCAACCCAGGCATGCCTGAGATCGGGACCGCGGCGTTCTTCTATACGATCACGATCGCCAAGGGCACCGACATGTTTGCCTACTTCAGCGGGAAGCTCCTCGGCAAGACCAAGGTCGTGCCTTCGGTCAGCCCGGGCAAAACGGTCGCGGGATTTGTGGGCGCGATCGTGGGCGGAGTCGTGATCACGGTCCTGTTCTGCAAGTTCAGCGCGCTGGGAGAAGTCCTACCTCTCCCGCTTGGAATCGGCGCCGGTATGCTCATGGCCTTGGTGGGGATTTCGGGCGACTTGATCGAGAGCTTCATTAAGCGGAGCGTTGCCGTCAAAGACAGCGCCTCTCTCCTGCCCAACTTCGGCGGAGTCCTCGATATCGTCGACTCCATCCTAATCTGCGCCCCCTGCGTCGTGTTTCTCCTCCTCGCCGCCCACCACGGGAAGAGCTACCTCTCTTGAGCGAACCGGTCCTGACCCTCGATTTCAAAGACCAAGACGAGGCGCAAGCCCTCGCGGGGCCTCGCGACCGGCACTTCCGTGTCCTGCGCGACCGGCTCGGCGTCGAGATCGTGATCCGAGGCCTGACGCTCAAGGTGTCCGGCGTCGACGCCAAGCAAGCGCACTCCCTCCTGAGCGACGTCCTAAACGAGCTCCGCAAGGGCGTCGAGCTCTTGACCGACGAAGTCGAAGGCCGGTTGAGCGACTCGCTGAGCGGCGCTTCTGAGGACCAGAGCACCTCTGGCCGCTTGACGCGCCTGGAGGGGTTCCGCCTCCGGACGCCCGGGCAGCGGCGCTACCTCGAGATCATGAACGAGAAGGAGCTCGTGTTCGCGATCGGGCCGGCCGGAACGGGCAAGACCTTCCTGGCTGTCCTCAAGGCCGTTCAGGAGCTCAAGGCGGGCCGAGTTCAGCGGATCATTCTTTGCCGTCCAGCGGTCGAGGCCGGCGAGAGTCTGGGCTTCCTCCCGGGTGACTTCCAGGCCAAGGTCAACCCGTACATGCGCCCGCTCTACGACTCGCTCTACACGGTCCTCGACTTCGAGACCGTCAAGCGCTACCAAGAGCGCGAGGTGATCGAAGTCGCGCCCTTGGCCTACATGCGCGGTCGGACCCTCCAAGACGCGTTCGTGATCCTGGACGAGGCCCAGAACACGACCAAAGCCCAAATGAAGATGTTCCTGACTCGAATGGGCGACAACAGTCGAATCGTGGTCACCGGCGACGTGACCCAAATCGACCTCCCCAAGGGCGTCACCTCAGGTCTGGTGCACGCCGACGCGATCCTGCGCCGCGTCAAGGACATAGGCTTCGCCCGCCTCAAAGCCGAAGATATCGTGCGCCACCCGCTGGTGGGCAAGGTGATCAAGGCTTACGAAGGCCGCGCCCCCCGCTCGTGAGCGAGGTTCGAGTCCTGGTCAGCGACCAGCGGCCGCCGGGCGGTCCTGAGGTCCCTCCCCTCGGGCAGATCGCGACCGTCGGGGCCCACGTGCTCGCGGCCTGCGGCCAGCCCCACGCCGAGCTCTCGGTGACGCTCGTCGACGACGCCCGGATCGCTCAGCTCCACCTCGAGTACATGCAGATCCCAGGCCCGACGGACGTGATCAGCTTCCCGCTGGGGGACCCTGAGGACCCAATCCCGATCCTGGGGGAGGTCGTGGTCTCGGTCGACACCGCAGCCCGCGAAGCCGCCGAGCGAGGGCTGAGCCTCAAGGAAGAGCTGCTCCGCTACGTCGTGCACGGGACCCTGCACCTGTTCGGCTACGACGACCACGAGCCCGAGGAGCGGGAGCGAATGCACGCGCGCCAAGAAGAGCTGCTCGCAGAGAGCCTCGCCGCCCTGAGCTAAGAGGACCTGCTCGAACTTCGGGTTTCCCCTCGACCCGCACTCGCCTGGGGGGATTGGTAGGATCCTCAGTCATGCCCGAGTTGACGATCTCGCGCCGTGATCTTGAGGACGTCGGGATCACCGTGCTGGAACTAGCAGGTGTCCTCGACGGACGCAGCACGGCTGCGCTCGAAAAGGAGATGCTCGACCTCACTCAACGCGGTCGCCTGAAGGTGATCGTGCACTGCGGTGAGTTGACCCACCTCAGCAGCGACGGAATGGGGATCTTCCTCTCGCACTTGATCAAGACCCGCAAGCAGGGCGGCGACATCAAGTTCTGCAACATGCGCGACGAGGTCCGCTCGGTCCTCTCCGTGCTGGGCCTCGGCAAGCTGCTCGTGGTCAAGGCCGACGTGGAGGAGGCCGCCGCAGAGTTCGGAACCTCCACCGCTAGCGACCCCAAGAAGCAAGAGGAGAAGCTCCGGATCGAAGTCGTCGACGAGGGCAAGGCGGCCGTCGTTTCGTTGTTCGGCTTCGTCGATCGACACACGATCGAGCAGCTCGACGAATGCCTCGCGAAGCTCCTCGACGAGACGCGCCCCCGAATCGTGATCGACTGCTCTGAACTGACCTACATTTCCAGCAACGGAATGGGCGTCTTCATTAGCTTCGTGAGCAAGGCGCGCGCCCAAGAGGGCGACATTCGCCTCTGCAACATGCGCGACATCGCCCGCACCGTGGTCACGATGCTCGGTCTCCACAAACTCTTCCAGGTCTTCGAGGACCGAGAGACAGCCGTCGGTTCCTACGCCTAAGGGTTACCTAGGGGAAGACAGAGTCCGAACAAGAGCCGAGCACGGTTCTTCGCAATCCCTTTGTTTACAGCACTTTCCGACGGGCCTTTGGCGCCTCCTCTTGACGCTTAGGGAGGCCAGAGCTACGTTCGGGGGGTAGTTCGATAACGAGGTGTGCGCCTACCGTTCCCCACTTTCCCCCTTTTCGGTAAGACACACCAGGGCGGCATCCGAGATCCTCGGGTGCCGCCTGCTTTTCATGCGGCCGACCTACACGCTCTCCTTCTCTTCGCCGACGCCCCGATCCGCCCTCCCCCGTGTCGATCGAGATCGTCGTCGCCTCGGAAGCGAACACGTTGCGCGAGAGGGTCTTCGCTGCCAGCATCCGGCTGGCGAGTCGCCCTTGGAGCACGTCCAATGACCTCAGCACCCACAACGTCCTCCACTGACAAACGACCCAGGGGGGGCTCACGCTCTCACTCGTAGCGCTTGCGAGCCTTCTGGCCGGGTGTCCGGCGGGATCGAGTGGAGCAGGCGTCGGCGCGGCCGAGACGCCGCCTCCGCCTGGCACCGAAGCCGCCAGCACTCCTGACCAAGCGCCCGAGTCTGGATCCCAGGCCACCTCTCCTCCGCCGCTCCCTGACGATCCGGTCGGCACGTCGCTGGACGCCAAGCCGATCTTCACCCAGGCGCTCCTCGCTCGAACGGAGGGCGACCTAAGGGCCACGCGAATCGACGCTGTGCACTCTCGGCTCGCAGACCCCTTGCCGGACCAGGCAAAGGGGGCGGGCGGCGACGCCCTCGTTGAGGGAGAAGGGCTACTTCTCTTGCGAGAAGGATCGCTACTCTGCGGCGACGCTCGCACGACCCACACTCGGCGCGCGACCCGCGTCCCTGACCAGGCGTTGACACTCTTCGCCACGAGTCGAATCACGATCGGGAAGGGCGCTCGCGTCCAAGGCGACGTCACCTCGACCCTGACGGCGCCCGACGACGACGACGACGACGACGATCGCGTATCCGTTCGAGTGGAGAAGGGCGCAACGATCACGGGCCATGTCACTGGCTCACGCGTTCGGCTGGAGAAGGACGCCAAGGTCGACGGAGACGTGTTCACGAACGAGCTGACCCTGAAGAAGAACGCAACGGTGACCGGTGCCCAGGGTCCACTCCCAGCCGAGTTCCCCCCGGAGCCTTGCCTAGCGGCCACTGCGGCAGCCGGAGAAGACGTCCGGATCAGGAAGGGTGCCGTCGAGGCTCTCGCCCCCGGGCCCTACGGGCAGCTGAGGCTCGAGAAGAATGCGACCCTGAACCTCGCGTCAGGGGTCTACGAGTTCGCCGGGATCCGGCTCGACAAGGGCGCCAGATTGATCCTGGCTGGCCGTATCACGATCGAGGTAGCCGGTGGCCTCGAGCTCAAGAATGACTTCTTGGTCGAAGCTCCAGGGCTGGAGACGAGCCAAGTTTCCTGGCGAGTCGAAGGAAAAGAAGTCCAACTTCGCAAGGGCGGCGTCTTCTTCGGGCGCCTGATCGCTCCCCAAGCCCGAATCCAGATTCATGAGGACGTGACGCTAGTGGGCACGCTCTCAGGCCGCCGAATCGACGTCGGCGCGGATTGCCAGATCACCGGCCCCGCGGGAGCTGGGGAGACGGTTCGGGTCGGCGAGGACCTCCCCCTGGACCCGGCCGGTCTCCTGACCGGGTCGAATCGCCTTCGCCCCGGCGCTCAGGTCCTCTCGAGCGCGAGCGTCGAAGGGTTGGTTGAGCTGGGTCGCGGCGTCGTCGAGGTCGAAGGTGGCCCCTTGGCGAGTCGGATCGTCGGCACCGCCAGCACCCGAGGAGTCGCTGAGAGCGGCCTGGCCCCAGGCCAGGGCTTCGCGCCGCTCTCAGGGTCCACATACGTGGGGGGTCAAGTCGGAGCTGCTTCGGCTCTCGGAGTTGATCGCCTCGAACTTCCAGCGCTCCCAGCGCTCGAGCTGGAGCGCGGTCCTCAGGCCCTGCTCCACGAGCTCCGGGCCGTCGCGTCCGCGAACGGAGCCGGGACACTCGATCCGGGGGCCGACCTCGTCTATGGGACCGAGGACGACGAGTTCACGCCGCTCCACTTCGACGCGCCGCTAGACCCAACCCCTCCTGATCTGACCTCAGGCGGGACGGACCTGCGACGGGTGTCTGTGCCAGGGATCAAGAGGGGAGTCGTGACGGGGTCCTACACCTTCACTGCCGCGGGCAGCCCCTATCTCGTGCGCGCAATTGACCTCGCTGGATCCTCCACGCTTCTCACGCTCGAGCCGGGAGTGGCTGTCTACGCCCTTCGGGACGATCACGACAATCACGACGACGACGACGACGACGACGACGACGATCACGACGACGACGACGATCACGACGATCACGACGACGACGATCACGACGACGACGACGATCACGACGACGACGACGATCACAA
>JAESQQ010000800.1 GCA_016765095.1 Planctomycetota bacterium
AATGGGGGTCAAGTTCAATGGGATCAAGGTCTTGAGGGTGTGGGAGGGGTAGGAGAGGGGGAGGGTTTAGAGGGTTCATCGAGCCAAAAGAACGCCCTGGCTGGGGGAACCCTCCGAAGAGGCCAGCCAGGGGCGTTGAAGATCAATACTCGGCGCGTACGCGGTTCCCACACGCACGACGACCACGGAGACCCGCAGTTGGGTGCTACTTACCCTCGCACGCTGCCCTCGTGTGCTGGGCATTCTGGATTCGTATCTCGCTCGTGCACAGTTGCTTAGGGCGAATGGCGGCGGTCGCCGCCGACTCAGGGTCAGCGAAGGCCGAGCGTGCTCCAGGGTTCTCACTCAGCCTGAATACCGCCATGCCCGCCGCGCGCCGCCGTGGCGCGACGAGCCTGCTTGAACAGCGGTGCGGACCGCGCGGTCGACCTGGTCGGCGACTCGACCTTCGTCTGACGGCAGGGATGCGTCCGACACCTGCCGTGGCCTCACTGTCGGTGGTCCAGGGCTTGGTGACCGCGGAGCAGTCAGCGCCCCAGGATCTCCTCGACCCCGTCCAGCATGGCCTGCGCCTCCGCCGAGCACGGAACCGGAGTGTCGGCGGGCGCGAGGGAATGGGAGGGGTCGACGCTGCTGGCCGTGCGGCTGTCTTCGGTGCATGGGCCGCCGCAGATTGAACGCGGACAGTGCCGCTTCGCCCGGGGGCGAGTCCCAGGAAAGGCCCCTCCATTGGGTGGCGCGAAGAGCCCTGTCCCGCCGCATGTGGAGCAGCCGCCTGCTTGCCAGAACGCTCGGCTGGCCTCCGCCAGGGGCTCGACGCGTAGCTGGGTGCGAAGGTCGGCGGCTAGGTGCTCTGCTTCGTCGTGCTGACCTGATCGAACGAGCCCACGTAGGACGCGCAGACCCTCGTCGAGGTCGCCCACGGCGCGCAGCTTGGCACGGTGCTCTTGATCGGCCACTCGCGCGCTCCTGCAAACAGAGAACGCGGCACGGACCTCGGATTACGAGGTGGGCGACCGGGGGCCGTCGCCAGGAGAACGTCCTTGCCTCACTTGCCGATCAACGCCGAGTCCAAGAAGCCCAGACCGTGCGTAATCGACGCCTTGGTGATCTTGCCGAAGAGCGCGACGACTCGCTCAGTGCGGACTGGCGCTTGGTTTCGGTTTGGCTGGGCTTGGACCGTAGGACTTGAGTGTGTTGAGTTTCTCGTCGCAAGCCTCTAGGCGCACCGGCCCGCCTAGTTTTTCCTCCAGAAGGGTGCGGATGCTCTCGTCTCGCTCAGGCTCGACGGACATGATGACCTGGACAACCAGGCCGACCTTGTCCCGAGTGACTCCGAGGTCGATCCCGTCCGTGCCGACGACTTGAAGCTCCTTGAGGGCTTCACCGACTCGCCGCGCGTCCTCCTCGGTCGCCTTGCCGTAGTAGGAAAGCCTCTGGCCCTCGCCGAGCCGGACCGGGGTCCTTGGGGACAAGGAACGAAGCGTCTCGAACGTCGGCGAGCAAATGTCGAGTTGAACCGGCTCCCCCAGCTTTTCCTGTAGAGACGCGCGGAGGACTTCGGATTGCCAGGGTACCGCAGAGGGCGCGAGGATCCGAACGATCAAGCCACCCGAACCCCGCTTTACTTGGACGTCCACTCGATGGTCTCCACCCGTCCCCAACGCCTTCCAGACTCGCTGCGCGTCCTCCTTGGTGGCTCCGCCGAAGTAGAAGACCGCACGGTTCTCGGCAAGTCGGAGGGGGAGCACGGACCGGATCCGTTGAACGGTCTTGAACTCGGTTGTGCAGACCTCAAGAATCACTGGCTCGCCAAGCTTCTCGTGAAGCAGCCCGGCGAAGACCCGGTTGGTGTTCTTACTCGTGTTGATGAGTCGGACGATCAGGACTTCGTCGGGCGCGCGTTTGACTTGAACATCGGCGCCTTCGGCACCCAGGATGCCAGTGGATTTGAGGGCTTCGCCAACACTGCGGGCGTCCTTCTCGGTTGCGCCGTCCCGATAGTAGATCGTCTGGTTCGCGGCCAGTTTGAAGGACGGTGATCCCGCTGGAAGGGTGGGAAGGTTCAGATAGAGTCCCACGAGAAGAACTGCGTAGAGGAGAGTCAGCAGCATGGAGACGTAGGGGCCCCGAGCGGCCTTGTGTCGGTCGTAGGCCATGCCGTGCGTGAGGAGCGCGAGTATGTAGGCCAAGACCAAACCTACGCAGTTCGGAGACACCAATAATCCCACCCAAAAAGTGGTCGAGTTCAATTCACTGCCCCCGGCAGGCTCTCCCACCAAGCCCAACACCACGCTGGCTACGCCCATGGCTAGCACGAACGCTGTTACCGCGAGGACCGCGGCCGACCTCTTTCGGCCCAGCCGGTACAGGTTGAACCCAATTAGCGGAAGGGCGCCAAGAGGGGAGAGGAATCCAACCCAGACAATGTCGGCCATGCGCACGAGGCGCTGCGAACCAGGAGGAGCGCTCGGCGACGACGTTGGAGCGCTCGGCGACGACGTTGGAGCGTCGTTCATGCTGCCGAATCGCGCTGACACCTCCGCCAACGGTTTCCCTCCCAGTCTTCTGGTCGCCGGATCGGCTGCGAGCAACCTGTCGAGGAAGGCTCTCAACTGGTGGATGTCGAGATCGCGTACCTCGTCAAGGTTGATCTCCGCGCCGTTCAGGCTCAGGACTCGGCTTGACACGCGCTCGACCGAATCAAGGTTCGCCAAAGCAATGTCACCGGGAGACTGGCGCTTCTGATTCCAGACGAGGCGCTCGTCCGTCACCAACAAGCCGAGCTTGCCTCTGACGGGCGAGTTATCAATGAACAGCAAGGGGACTTCACCTGCTCCGACCCCAGCCCACTTCTTCACCTTCTTCCGGGCGAACTCAGGGACGTCTTCCCATCGCTGGAAGAAGTCGCAGGAATCCGTGTTGACGGTGGCCAGCAACTCCGCCAACCGTCCTGGAGGCCCGAGATCTTCCTCGGGCTCTGGCTGAGGTGCAGGGGGGCTGGCGGCGGGCGCTTGGGTAGGCTCCGTCTGCGCCTGGACGCAGACCGAGCAGCCAGCGCCCTCGGTCCAGCAACCGCTGTGGTGCCAGGCCATGCAGACCTCGCAGGCTTTCTTCGATTCGCTCGGGCGCACGGGCTCGTGGCAGAAGGGGCACCGCGACCCCAGCTTCACGTCAAGGTTGGGGCCGATCGCAGGGTCCACCGTCTGACCAACGGACTCGACCGCAGCCGGTGCCGCTTGGACGGCTTCGTGTCCGGGCGAACTGAGCGGCGACGATACGAGGCTTGCCCCACAGCCGGTGCAGAACTTCGCGGCAGGGGGGATCCCCGCTCCACAAGCTGAGCAGAACTTTGGTGCGGTCATGTTGGGTTCCTCATGCTTGTGCCTGGCGGTCAGGCTCTCGACTGCGACCGTCCGCGCGTCCGGTTCGCCGCAGAAGTCCGGCCTCGACTAGATCGACCCGCGCACGGCAACGCGGAGAGCCGCGAGAGCAAACGGCAGTGCGGAGGCTCCAAGAAAATAGAGAAGGACGAGGAGATCCGATTCGTAGGGGCCTTTCGCGGCCTCGTGCTCACGCGCCAAGCGCCCGTGGGTTGCATGGGCCAAGAGGTAGGCGAAGACCGCTCCCACGATCAGCAGATAGCCCCTTGTGGCTACGCTAAACCCACTGGAAATCCAACTCCACACGAAGTAAGTGGCTAGAACTATGGGCAGGAGGACCAAGCTCACCCGCCGACACTTCCCCAACCTCCAGAGGTTCAAGAGGATCAGCGGGCAGGCGGCCAGCGGTGACACGGCTCCTCCAACGATACCGATGGTTCCAAGTCGGACGAGGCGCGTTTCAGCGAGCGGGTGGACCGTGACCTCGCGCTGTTCTCCAGCACCAGGCGTGGCGTTTAGCACAGCACCACAGCCCGTGCAGAACTTCGCCCGCGTGCTGATCTCCGCGCCGCACACCGAGCAAAAACTCGACATGCTCACTTCTCCTTCGGCGGGGTGAAAGTGCGCTTGGTGACGAACTGCTGGTCACACGCCTCAAGCTGGACGGGCTCGCCGAGCGATGTCTGGAGCAGGTACCGGGTGAGTTCCTGGTCCGAGGTGGGATCCATGTAGATCACGCGAACAACTAGGCGTCCCGAGTCGAGGCGCTTGACCTGCGCACTAGTCTTCTGGCTTTTCACTGCTCCTATCGCCCGGAGCGCAGCACCGACGCGCTCGGCGTCCTGCTTGCTTGCACCGCTCTCGTAGTAGACGTGCTGGTTCTGACCGATCTCCACCGACCGCCCGTAAACGAACCGCGCAGAGTTGAAGCCCCCTCCGACTCCGAGCGCAATCGCCAGGACGACAGCGCAGAGGCCAGTCAACGGTGCCTTGGCGCGATCCGCCGTCACGACCATCGAGCCCAGCGAAAGGAGCGCAAAGACCCCCTGCAATGCCATCCAAAGCTCCGCGTCGTCCGGTCGAGGGTCGAGGCGATAGTTGTGAGTCAGGAGGGCGACGTTCACCGCCGCGAACCCGCCTTCAAACAGCAGGGCCACGACCGGAATATCTCGATGCTCGTCCTCGGACGGTCGCTCGTCATAGACCGGTGCTCCCACGGGCCCAGCCATTGATAGCTCGACCTCGCGCAGTCGAGCCGAGTTCACCAACCGCTGCCCACACTCCGCGCAGAAGCGGGCTTCGTTGTCGTTCGGTTGACCACACTCAGCGCAATACACCGGACTACTCGATAACGATCTGCGCCCGGATCACTATCCTCCCGACTTGCTCCGCTCTCGGGGCCCGCCGTCGATCTTGATAGTCGCCGCTGTAAAGGAACGAACTCCCGTAGGTGTGCTTGCGCCAGCCACCCCTGCCGTGCTCCAGGCGGGATAGAGGCTTTCCGTCCTTGTCCCAGAAGTCGGCCATGATCCGCACCTGGACGTGCTTGTTGCGACCCCAGATAGAGCGTTGCATGTTCGTCAGGCGCTTATAGTGCTCGTCGCTTACGTCATTGATCGTTCCGACCTCGACCTTCAACTTGATCTCGCCGTTCTTGTAGCTCGGCTCGCTGACCTTGCACGTTGCCACAAGGATCTGGTCCATGATGTCCACGGTCTTATAGATCTCGGCCTCAACTCGGAAAGGTCGGGGCGCACGCCCCAGGTGCTTGCGCACGTATGCGATTAGCTTGTCGGTTTGCTCAAGGTTCTTCCCAACCTGGAGTGCCCATTCAATCTCCTCCGCGGCCTCCTTGGTGTCACCAACCTGATCGAGTGCCATGCCCAGGCGAACGTGATTCTCAACGTTGAAGGGGCTCGTCTTCGTTGCTTGCGAAAGCTCGCTGATCTCCACGCGCGCCTTCGCCTCCTTGTTGGTTGGGTCGACCAGCGCGGCTTGCCGCCAGAGCCTTGATCGTGCGCTCTCTTCTTTGCCCTTCGCTTCCGCGAGGAGTGCCTGGGCTTTCTTCCTTCTGATCGGGGCGAGGTGTTTCTGCCAGGCTTCCGGGAACATGCCGAACCGCTCCTTGAAATGGTCCGCCACCTGGGCAGCCATGAGAACGTCGCCGCCGTCTGCCAGCGCGCGGATGTTGTTCCAGATCCGGCTCGCAACCTCCCCTACTTGCCGCAGGCGCTCGGGGTTCTCGCGCGACTCCGCGACCAGCTTCGCGAGGTGGTTGCAGGCAGCCATAGGCTTGTCTTCTCGGATCAGGTGCTCACCCACACGAACGCGGGCCCCGAAGCTGGCACGCTCGAGGTCTATGGCCAATCCCTTGAGTCGCTGCTGGAGCTTCCCGTCTTCCAGGGCCTTGGCGGTCGTGGCTGCCAAGGCCAGGCGACCACTCGTGGCCTGGACCTCTTCCACGGTGGCCCCTTCGTTCTTCACGACCCGCTCGACCTCAGAGATCGCAACGTTGACCGTCCGCCGCCTGAGATTGGTTACCCGCTTCTGGAGCGTGTGCGCGATCCCCTGAATCTGCTTGAGTGCCCCGGCGTGTTCGTATGCCGCAGCCTGCTTCCGCGCCTTCGCCAGCGCCTTCTCGACTGCCTTGAGCGCCTTCTGCTCGCTCTTGTAGGTGCCGTCCTTCTTGATCTTCTTGACGGCTAACCGTGCGGCCTCGACCAGCTTCAAGATTCCTGGCTCGCCAAGCTCGCGCCGTCGCGCCGTGTAGCTCTTCGCGTCTTGGGCCTTCCAGTTCGCCTTGACCTCCTCAATTACGGCAGCCAGCGCGGCGGGAGCCGTCCGGTTGAGCTTGTCGATCTCGCCTTCGCGGGTGATCTCCGCCGTGCCCTCGACGTGCGGCAATAGGCTCTTGGCGGTGGCTGTCACGGCACCCGAGCCTTTGGAGTTTCCGACCTCGATCTGAATCAGGTATTGCCAATCGTTCTCGGCGCAGAGCTTGAGCAGCGCCTCCTCGTCCTCCGGGAGGTCGCGATCAGGATTGGCCCAAGAGTCCTCGGTCAGGGTCTTGAGTGCTTTGGACAGCCAGGTCCGCTTTACGTCGCCCTTGTTCCTCAACAAGACGCCCGCCCTCCCAGGCGAGCCAGCGACTTCAACGCCGGTCATGTCTGGTTCGACGGTGTTTGGCGGTGCAGCGCACCCGGCAACCAGCGCTACGACGAGCAGCAGCCCAAGGTCTTGGAGTTTCATCGCTGGTTCCTTTTGGGGCCGTTCTAAGAAGGGTATCGAGCATAGAAATGGCTACGTCATTACGCAAGCTGACCACCTGCACGCATAGCGACGTGAGCACCATGCGGAGGCAGCATGGGCAAGCGACGAACACGAACGAAGAAGCGGCTTGAGGTTTTGATCGGCGAGCGGGTTGAGGCCCTGCGGGCCGACCGTGGCCTGACCCGTAGCGCGTTGGCCCGCGAGGCCGGCGTGGCGCTCACCAGCATGAACTTGCTGGAGGCGGGCCGGGTCAAGCCGAGCCTCGGAACGCTGGGCAGCCTGGCCAAAGCCCTTGGTGTCCGTGTGGTCGATCTGCTCGACGACGAGCCACCGGCGGCAAAGCCGACGGGCGGTAGCACGACGTTCTATCGGCTGCTCGACAAGCTCCGCGACCGCTCCGACGACGAGCTACGCGCCGTCGAGAAGCTCGTCGCCGCGCTGGACAAGGCCGTCGAGGGACTGGGCCGATAGACCTCACGAGTCGAGGCCGAGCCGGTCGCTCAAGCTCGTGCGGGACTCGTCGCCATAGGGCACGACGTCGTTCCAGCCGGGCAGGATCTCGGTGATCTCCTCGGCCTGGATCTCAGCCGCCTCGACCTCGTCCAGCAGGTGCTCGACCGCGACCAGGCGGGCGGCCTCGGCGTCCAGCGCGACGACGGGCACTTGGACCTCGACGCGGACCAGCCAGACCGGCATCGGCACCGGGCGAAGCAGGCTCGGCGCTGTCTTGGAAGCGGGGCGCTCGTGTTCAGCGCCGGGGCCGTCCAAGATCTCGTCGGCGCGGAGCTTCCTGAGCGAGGTGACCGCGTGCCCACCAACGTCGCACCCGGGCGCAACCTCGGCGGCGTGCTTGGAACACAGGCCGTATTCCACAGGATCGTTCGCCACACGCACCGCGACCACGGCACGTTCCAGGCAGTCGCCAGCCAGGCAAGCCCGGCCTTGATCCGCGTAGTCGCGCGCGGCGGCGAGCCGCATGAGCTTGTCGATCCAGCCTTGCGGCGTCGGGGTCCAGTTCACAGGGACCTCCTCGTAGCCTTGAACGAGATCGACCTCGCTGAGTTACCTGCTTGCTTGTCGAGCACGACCGTGAAGTCGAGGGGGATCCGTTCCCCATTCGTTCCCCATTCCGTGGACGCTGCCTGACGAAGTGTGACGAGATTGAACTGCGAAGGAGTTCGCCCTGGCCGCTGCAATCCCTTCTAGAGCCTTGGTTTGACGACGTCTGAGGACCCCTGACGAAGGCGATCCGAGGGAGAGCCAGGCGACTGTGGATCAGGAGGCCGCAGGTTCAAATCCCGCCGGCTGTATGAACAGAAGCCCCAACGCCGCAAGGCGTTGGGGCTTTTGGCTTGGTTGGGGGGAGGCCCCCTCCCAGGTAGCGCAGCCACCATGGCAGCCATTCGCTGCCTGCAGCACGGAATGGGTCGGGTGATGTGGTACCGCATGGGCCACCTTCGTGAGATCAATCGCCACGCAGCCGCCGGCGCATCTCCACTTCCTCAGCCTCTTGTGCTGCCTTCGCAGCCTCCCGACGCTGCCGCTCCATAACCTGCCTCGGAATCACCTCTTCCTCGTATCGCTTGTTGGTGGCCGCGACGTGGTCGAGTACGGCCTTCCCGAAGGCTCCCGCCTGCTCGGCCGAGACGCGGCCAACGACCGACCCACCCGCGAGTCGTGGCCGAGGAGTGGCGCTCGAGGAGACACCCGTAGCCGAATCCTCGAACAGCTCTTCCCAATCAGCAGGCGGATCGGGATTCAAGTCGTACGACACCTCATACCCACCAGGCACCGGATCCAACTCAGGCTCTGAGCCCACCGTTATCGGGTTCCACTTCACTATTGACTCCTTGGCGCCATTCGAGAGCGCTCCTACTAGGAGATCGCAGGGGGTATCACCTAATCCTGATTCCTCTTCTTGGCCAGCCAACGCGACGTTGAGATTCGCGCCCGCACTTCGGCCTGCCTCGCCGATGCGCAACGAGGACTTGCTGGCAGCCTCAATCTGGGTGATACCCCCAGCGATTCCCTCGTGGTGAGGAGCAGCGGGAACCCTCGAGTCCTTCAGGGGCTCGCCGGGTTCGACCTGACCGGGGTGATACCCCCTGCGATTTCCTCTTGGAGGCGCAGACCGGGATTGGCTTGATCTCTCCGATACCCCCAGCGATCACCAGTAAGCGCAGCTGCGCGAACATCGAGGCTGGCCTTTATGCGAGACAAGACTGGAGATTGGCGATGCTGCCTACTGCGGAAGAACTGATCCGGCTTGCGACTCAGCATGCGCGAGCGGGTCGTGCTCAGGAGATGTTGCTCGCCCTTCACGAGTCGCGAGCCCTCGACGGCTTGAAGCGCAGGCTTTCCCGGCGCTGGGCGGGCATGAACGACGGCGACTTGCACGACTGCATTACGCAGGCCATCTCCACGGCCTACGACAAGGTGCGAGAAGACGGATCCCTGGCGAACCTCGACAAGTGGATCATCCTCGTCGCCAACAGGCGGGCCATTGACGCCTACAGACGAGCGGCTTCGCGCCCGGCACTCCAAGACCCTGAGATCTTGTCCACCTACCGGGACCACCGAGATCCGAGTCGTCACCAGCTGTATCGTCGGGCGATTGAGGTAGCTCGAGCTCTCGTTCGTCGGATGAAGCTGAACAACGTGCGACGGGCGATGGAAATCCACATCGACGCTGTGGATCGAGGCGAAGAAGTCTCCCACCGGGAGGTTGGGGAAGCACTCGGAGTCCCCAGGGACACCGCGAAGATGCTGCGCTCCCGTGGACTTCAGCGCTTGACGAAGATGGCCGAGGACGACGGGCTGATCCAGGAAGAGTTCGGCAAGTCCCTACGTGAACTCATGTCCCTTGAAAACGACGACCACGACGACCACGACGACGCGGAGGAAAACGAGTGACCAAGCAAGACCCTGAAGTGACGCCCCTGCTCGAAGCGATCATCGAGGAAGCTTTCGTGCTCTCTTCAGATCTCGGGGCGGAGGTGAGCCGCGTCCTGAAGGAAGGCCAGGCGGCGCCCCTCGCCGAATCCGAAACGCGCGCTCTCTTGACCCAGATCGTGAGGAAGCTTCAAGAGGAGGCGAGGGCAAATGAGGACAAGGCGACCTTGGATTCTCTCGACGGGGAGCCCGAAGCGATCGCGGCGACGATGATCGCGCAGACTCGACGTGGCCAGCCTCGTGATGCGCGTGATCCGCACGTGACCTTCCCACTTCACGAGCACGACGGAATCAAGCCCGCTGTGGTCGTGCCTATGCCGGTCTATCACGGGATCAAGGTTCCGATGACCTGCGGGTACGTGAAGACCCGTTCCGTTCACCTCTGGGACCGAAACGAGAGGCTTGAGATCCACCTCAATCAGTTCCGATCACGAGAGGATCGGGAGCCGACCCCAGACGAGTTGCTGGACATCATGCTCAGCCGGCTCGATCTTCCTGGTCTCGCAGGCACGGCCGATCAGTTCGCGATTGAGAAGCTGGCGCGGAGCATTGTTGCGAACGGGGTTCAACGCCCGCCAATCCTCGATGTCGACGGCACTCTCCTCGACGGGAACCGCCGGGTGACCGCCTGCCAGTTCATCTTGAACAGCGCCGAGTTCACGAGTGAGGAGAAGCGGCGAGCGGAGTGGGTCTACGTTTGGCAACTGATCCCCCACGCTCGGCTCGACCACCAGCGCGAGGCGGTCGTCGTCGCCCTCAACTTCGAGGACGACTGCAAAGAGGATTGGCCTGAGTACGTCAAGGCGAGGAAGGTCTACGACGCTTGGGGCGCGATGCTCGAGATCGAGCCGAGGAAGCCCAGCAGCCGTCGTCAGGCCAGCATGAAGCGAGAACTGTCCAAGAAGTTCGCGCTCGGGCCGGACACGAATACGGTTAACCGCTACCTCAAGATGGTCTCCTGGGCCGACGACTTCGAGGAGCACCACATCAACACCCGTGGTCGAGACCAATACGAGGTCAAGCATCGATCCAACCGCTACTTCCAGTACTTCGACGAGATGGCGAAGGGCGCCAAGCCTGGTGGCGTGGCCTATGGGCTCACGCAAGACGACGCATTCCGACAGATCGTCTTCGACCTCCTCTTCGACGGTAAATTCAAGACCTGGAGGGATATCCGCCAGCTGAAGGAGATCCGCGACAATCCGGAGGCCCGTGAGGCTCTGATTCGCGCCCGAGATGAGACGGACGAGGAGGAGGCCGACAACCACCTGAAGGACGCCATGGCGATCGCTCGAGCTCGTCGAGCAGATGCCCGCGAGGTCGGGGCGAACACTAGGATCGAGTCGTTCACGTCGTGGCTGGACGAGCTCCCGACCCGCGCGTATCGCGACTCGATCAAGCCCGAGAAATTGAGGGGGCTCCTGAAGGCCCTCCGGACGGCTGAGGCCAATGCCAGCGCCGTCCTTGAGGACGGGGAGGTGGAGTTCTGTGGCAAGTGCGGCCGTCCGCGCCGCTGAGCGCACCGATCGACTGCTGGTCGTGCCCAGTAGTCGGGAGGACCGATTCCACCTGAAGGGGGCTCTCCAGCGTTTTCTCGGGGCTGACTACACCTTGCGGCTATCACCGGAAGGGGTCGCAGTCCCAGCCGAAGCTAGTCCTGCTCTACTCGTGCCCAACTCGGAGCTCGACCTCGCCTGGACTCCAGAGGCGCGTGTCTTCGCAGAGAACCGTGCCTGGGCTCAGAGAGTCCAGCCCCGGTTGCTTGTCGAGATCGAACGGTTGAGGTCCGAGGGCGTGTCGCGAGCTCGAGCCTCCCTCGCGAGCTCGGGCGTGGACCTGGGGACGCTGGACGATCACCAAGTTGTCAACGTAGCCGCGATGACTCTTTCGGATGGCTTCGGGCTTTGCGTGTTCGACGAGCAGGGAGCGGGTAAGACGGTCACCACGATCTTCGCGTTCGACGTGCTGGTTGAGCGCAATGAGGCTGATTTCATGCTCATTGTGGCTCCCAAGAGCATGGTCGCTGAGTGGCCGGAGGATTTCGCGCGCTTTCGCCCTGGTCTTCACCGAGTCGAGCGACTGTCTGGAAACAGGAAGGCGAAGCGCGCCATCCTCCAGTCTCGTCCTGACATACTTGTCACGAACTTCGAGACGGTTGTGTCCATGGAAGAGGAACTGCGTGCTGTCCTTCGGCGCCACGGCCGCCGTGGGATCCTCACTGTCGACGAGTCCTTCTACGTCAAGAACCTCGATGCGCGCAGGACACAGGCGATCCGGAGAGTCCGGGAGCACTGCGGGCGTGCGTTCGTCCTATGCGGGACTCCCGCGCCGAACTCTGCTCACGACATAGTCGAACAGTTTTCCCTCGTTGACTTCGGAACAGCCTTCGCTGGTGTACACGTGCCCAAGGATCGCGCGGACGCTCTGCCCGTCGTGCGAGACGTCATCGCTGAGCGAGGGGTCTATCTTCGTCACCTGAAGGCCGATGTGCTTCCTGACCTACCACCGAAGTCCCTGAACCGCGTCTTGGTGCGCCTAGAGCCAGAACAGCAGGAACTCTACGACAACGCGCTCACCGGGCTCGTCCGCGACCTCGAGGAGACCTCCGACGAAGAGTTCCAGCGGAATCTCGTCTCCTTCTTTGCGCGCCGAAGTGCGCTGCTTCAGATCTGCTCGAACCCAGGAGGGGTGAGCCGCGCCTATTCAGGAGTGCCCGCGAAGCTCAAAGCCCTTGAGGGAATACTGAAAGAACTGGTAGAGCGCAAGGGCGAGAAGGTCGTGGTCTGGTGCTTCTACACCGCTTCCCTCCAAGCCGTAATGGACCGATTCCAGAGATACAACCCAGTGCGCTACGACGGGTCCGTCAGCGACCTCTCTGAACGACGAACTGCCGTCCGTCGATTTCAGGAGGACGACGAGACCATGCTCTTCGTTGCGAATCCGGCCGCGGCGGGCGCTGGCCTAACGCTCCACCGCGCCCGATATGCGGTCTACGAGTCGCTGTCCAACCAGGCCGCTCACTACCTTCAGAGCCTCGACCGAATTCACCGTCGGGGGCAAGCTCGAGCAGTCGAATACCTTGTTCTCCTGAGCGACGGCACTATCGAGGTCTCCGAGTTCGACCGAATAGCCGAGAAGGAGCGGGCAGCTCAGGAACTGCTCGGCGACCACACCGGACCGGCCCCAACTCGCGTCGCTCTCTTGGAGGAAGCGATGTCGTCCCTTCGGCGGATAGAGACTCGTCGCACGGATCGTGATGCCTAGCCAAGCCCACGAGGATCGCGTCGACCTGCTTAGAGCCCTAGCGAACCTCTGCGGCTGCACGCAGACGCGGAGGAGGCTGCCAGACGGGTCAGAACCGGACGTCCTTCACGAGGGCCCGTACCTGTTCGTTGGGGACGCCAAGGCAACCGAGAGCCCTGGTACGTCGGCTTCAAGGGCGCGCCTTGCCCGCTATTTCAGCTGGGTTGCAATCGAAGCGTCCATGGCGAGAGCGGGAACGCTTCTTGCTCTGTGCTTCGGGACTGAATCGCACGAGCGAGGCTGGTCCGAGATCCTCGTGCAGCTTGCTGCTGAGCACTGGCTGAAGGTCACTGCTAAAGGAACGGAGCGATTCCCAGGAGGTCACTACTTAGCCTGGGTCTTCGTGATCTCCGGCGACCGTTCCTGGCTCACCGGGCAAAGACGGCGTAGAGGGCAATCCGAACAGCTCATGCGAGTGGCCTTGCAGCGAACTCGCCCGTGGGCCATCACGTTCGAATGAAAGGCGTAGCGGTCCGCGGGCTTTACTACGGCCTCAAGGGTGGCTCGGGCCCGCGTAGGCGGCAAACCCGGATCGATGAGGCCGATGCGTTCGGCCACCCGGCGAACACTCGCGTCGGTTGGCAATACGTCCCGGTGGAGGGCGTAAAGCATGATGCGGTCGGCAGTCGTGCTCCCAATGCCTGGAAAGGACTGGAGGACTCGATCGGCCTCCTCGTCTTCCATTCCGCGCAGGCCTTCAAGGGACACCGACCCGAACCTCGCGCTGATGGCTCGCAGGGTCTCTCGGAGTTGCCTCGCAATCTTCCCGTTCAGCCCAGCAGCCGTGATCAAGGATCGGACTTCGCGCAGGTGCAATCGGGTGAACTCGTCCCACGTTGGGATCCCAGCCTTCAGGCAATCGAAGTTCTCTTGGAGAAGAGTCCCCTTGGTCAACTGGGTGAGTATGGCGAACACCAAAGCGTCGAGCGGATCACGGCCACCGGGCCGGGGGGAGCCGTAGGCCTCATGAAGCAGTGCTAGTGTGCGCGTCGCACGCGCACGTCGCCCACGATCGGCGTTGGGTCCCCCGGCCGCCGGAAGTGGCTCGACCTCTGCAGACACCACCACGAGATCGAGGATGCCGGTGCGGTTTCGATCCTCAGAATCCAGCCAGTCCGAAGCTGCCTCGATTCCCTTGTTCTTCCGCATCCTGGGTGGGTTGAGAACGGTGCGAGGACGGTTCGATAGGCGCTTGAGTAGCGCCTGATCGGCGCAGACCACTACGCCCCCCCGCACGCGACGCCGCTTCCCCATTGTTCGGCGTATGGCTCCCCCTATCGCGCGCCCCAGCCCAGCCGGGACGGCGTTCCCAACCTGTACGTACTGCTTCGCGGTGCTACCCGCGAACTCCCAGTCGCGAGGGAACTGCTGGATCCGACGGTATTCCTCCACGCTCAGGGGGCGCAGTTCTGAGGGGTGGCAGAACATCGTCGCCTTCGAGTCGGGCCTGGTAGTCAACGCCGGACACGGTGCGTCCCAGGAGAGTCGGCGGTAAAAGCCCGTTCGGCCACCCCAGGAGTGATAGGCGCCTCCTAGGGCCTCTTCGTGCAGGTTCTCGGGGAGCGAACGCCAGTTGCCGCCCGCAGGAACGAGCTTCATGAAGCGCTGGTTCTTGGGAGAGAGCTTGGTGTAGATAGGCGTGGGGTCTTGCCTCAGCCCCCGGAGCGCCTGCCCCAGTGTGATCCATGGCTTGATCCCGTTGCTACCGTCAGCCGCGTGGGTCCGGAGCGGAATCTCAACCGGCTCTCCGAATCTTGAGCCAAGGAAAATTACGCGCTCTCTGGTCTGCGGAACGCCATAGTCTGCTGCGTTGAGGACATCAAAGACCGTGAAGTAGCCGGTCCGCGCCAGTTCTCCCACGATGAGCTTCAACGCAGACCCGAGCTCTTCTTCAGGCTTTAGCTTGGGATACCCGGGTCCGCGCTCTCGAAGCGGCCGGTGTTGGACCGCTGCCGACAGGATCCCTTTGACGTTTTCCATGCAGAAGAACCGAGGACGCGCCTCCTCTACGACCCGCAGAAATTCGTGGAACATGTTCCCGCGCTGGTCCTGTAGGGAGCCTCGCAGACCTGCGGTGCTAAAGCTCTGACACGAGGGTCCCCCGATGACAACAGCAGCCTCGCCAACTCGCAGCCCTGCGGCATCTAGGATCTGCTCCGTGGAGACGTCCTCGATCTTCGCTTCGATGAGAGGAAGGTCTGGACGGTTCTTCCGAATGGTGGCGGCTGCGTGTTTGTCGCACTCGAGAGCCACGCGGACGCTGAAGCCAGCTTGTTCAAGGCCGAGGTCGAGGCCCAGAGCGCCAGAGAAGAGCGAAATGACGGGGAGGTCAGGCACCATTGTTCCGTCAGGCCCGAGGGGGCGAGGAGTGTTCTTCTGGGCAAGGGCCCGCGACGGTAACAACTGAATCGGACATGCCGCAGACCCTACGCGAGGCTTCGGTGCGAGCGAGTAGTAGCTGCAAGAGGCGTCCCTCCTGCGATCAGTACCTGATCCTCGTTCTGGTCGAGGATCTGACGAACTGCCTCGGCTGACTTGGAGGCGTCGAAGAGTTCGCTGTTGAGGTCGGTGTAGAACCTGCTCCCCACGCTTGAGCCAGCTAGGACTCTATGGATCTCAAGGGATCGCCCATCTCCGGTTCTGGCGTGGCCGAGCTGCTTGTCGATGCAGGTCGGCGGCACGTTCACGGCTGCGGCCCAGGTCCTGTGCGTCGCGCGAAAGGCATGGAGGTCTGGGGCGCGATACCGATCGCATCCCCGCATTTCACTCTCCCAATCCCCTCGCATTCGGTCGGCTAGCGCTCGCACCTGCGACTTGAGTTCAGCTCGCCTGCTGATGGTCTCGGGTCGTAGCCGGCTGGGGTTACCCCCGCCGTGTACCGCAATTCGGCCAGTCCGGAGAGCGCGGGCGACGAGGTCAGCGACATGAAGGTCGGGAGGGGCGTCTCGAGGCCAGAGCGAGTCGACCACTGCGAGACTGAGCGCTTCACGCCAGGTGTCGAGCAGGCGTTCCTTTGAATACTCTCCGCCTCGCGGGCCTAGGAACAAGGGTCCACTCGTTCGACCCCCGACGTAACGGAGCAGGTCTTCAAGCGTGGACGCGTCGAGGGCACCCCTACCGCGGCGCTTGTTCCTACACCCTTCTCCGTAGTCGATGCGATCCTCGGTGGGCAGCAGGTGCTCGACGCCACGCGAGAGGAAGGCCCCCAAGCGCGGGGCGGTCACAAGAAGGGCGACGAACACTGGCCTCGAAGGAGCGCGCCGCTTGTTCACCTGGTCGTAGTAGTCAAGCGCCATGAAGCTGCGCGAGAGCCGGTCGGGCATGTAGGCGCGCCGGCGGCGTTCAGGCTGCTCCCCGCGCAAGCGCTTCAACGGCTCCCAGTTCGCCAGGGGATCGTTGGCTAGGTAGCGGTGGTTTCCGGCTAGCCATCGCGAGAAGCCTTTGAGCGGAGCTTGGTAGCAGCGTCGGAAGTGCTCGCTTCCCTTGGCGCCAGAAGAACGAAGCCGAAACAGCAAGCGGTTCAGGCTGGCAAGATCCATCAAGTCTGCGACCCGGCGCAACTTGAGCGCTTCAAGTGCTCGCATGAGATCGCGGCGCTTTTGACTCGAGGTCTTGGGTTCGAGTCGATCGTCCTCCTCTCGTAGCCACTCCTCTGCGAGCGGCTTGAGTTCGAGCTTGAGGTGATCGAGCCGCTTAACTCCCGCGATCTCCTCACGAAGCTCGTCGTCGAATCTCGCAGCAACGCGCCTAGCCAGGTCGCGACGGGTTTGCAGGGTATTGCGGATGATCCGACGTCCTGTCTGCGGGTGCGTCTTGCGCCAGTAGTAATAGCCACGCCGCTTGTCGAGCTGGAGGTTGTCCCCGTGCCGCCGCCCCATTACCGAGCCCTCTTGCGACGGGGCCGCGGACTACGAGAGCGCAGCCACTGCTCGAAGGCTCTTTCGGGGACGACGATTCGTCTGCCGAACCGAAGGACCACTTCGCGCAACCCGCTGTCTGGATCAGCGTGTAGTCGGTCGAAGGTTGACCGGCCAATCCTGTAGTACTCGCAAGCTTCGGCAACGGTGAGGCGCCGATCCAAACCCATCTCGAGGTGGACGGCAAACTCCTCGAGCCGCTGGTCAACGTCGCTGCGTAGTTCGGTGATTGCGCTCGCGATCGCGTCGCGCACGAGAGAACCGAGGTTTTCTAGTGGGTCCATGTCCACCTCCACGCATGAGACGCGGAGGCGAAGACCTGGGGCGTGGCGGTGGCGCTTGGGGCAGGCTAGATGATCGCTAGACGATCGCGCTAGGGCAGGAATCCTGTAAGGCCGCTTGGGAATCGTCCTGGCGCGAGCCCCGGCAGCGGAGATTGGGGAGCGGGGGCCATTTTCAGGGGGGCCATGCTTGGCCCCAGACGAGCCAAGGAAGAGAGCCTCGGCTCCTAGACGTTCCGCGGGCGCCCAGCGCTCCTGCGGGTCAAGGCCGAGCCCACTGTCGCCCTGTTCTCTCGGGGCCCTCAGCGCAACGATTGCGTTCATGCTTGCCTCCTCGCAACCCATCGTGGCGTGCACTCGGCCCAGCCGCCGTAGCCCTTGCCTGAGTTCCCACCGGCGCGGCGTGTTGGCTGGGATCCAAGGACTTGGGTGAGCCCCGGCGCGATCGCGCGCTCGTGCGACTCGTGGTCGAACGAGTCTTCGCAGGCTGGCGCGATGTGGATCGACACCTATTGAGCCCTTCCTCTCACTACGGTCATGCGGTACCGCAAGACGTTGCCCCAAGCCGGTCGCCGCTGGAGGGCCGGCGCAAGTTGGCTTCCAGCTGGAGTTTGCTCCGGCTGCCGAAGCCTTGTGTCGGCTAGCGAAACTAGGGAGGCGACAGCCACGCGGCCTTGGGCCGGGAGTGTGGACGGCTCTTGGATAGTGGTGGCGAGCAGCCAGCGCGACGCCCAAGAGGGGTTCGCACTTCCTTCCTGCGCTCGGAGGTCTTCAGTGCCTCGCAAGCGTCCAGCATGGGCAGGGAAATCGAAGGCTCAGGACAGGTTCCCGCATCGAGGATCTCTCGACCAGCCGGTCGCTAGAATCTCAGCCTCAGTTCGAGCGATGCTGGATCGTGTCACCTTGCTGTTCAAGCCGACTGGGGCTTCCTCGCTCGGCGCGAAGACCGAGCGAGATTTCGAAGGGACTGCCGACGGCAGGCGTACGACGGATGCCAAGCACCGCGATAGACTGCGGAGAGGTCGCCAGCGCCGGAAACTTGGGGCGAACTCTTCCCGATGTGGACGACGATGCCGTAGGAATCAGCAGCGGCGTTCGGCTAGGCTATTGGATATGGAGAGTTGTCGGTGAACCGCATTGAGCCGAATCCCTCGGCAATACCCACCTACGGGAAGGCGCTATCAAGGGCCAGTCGCGGCGAGGTCGTGCGCCTACACGGGGGCTATGGGTCGGGCAAGACCTATCTAGCGAGTTCGTTGGCGAAGGACCTCGACGCTCACCTCCTCTCGATTTCGGAGGGTGTCGACGCTCCCTTGGCAACCGTCCTCCAATTGGCCAGTTCCTTTGGGCTTGGGAGTCTGGTGGAAGTCGCTCGAGCGGTCCACGAGGAGACGGGGAGACTCGATCGAGCGCTAGACGTGCTTGAGGACCATCGCGACGACCGCCCTATCGTTGTTGTTGGGCTCGACCACCTAGCGACTTCAGCGGACGAACTCGACGGAGTATTCGAGCACTCTCGTGCTGCTGTGCTGGACTGGGTCAAAGCCCGAGGCCTCGTGCAGTTCTCGAACTCGACCGCCCACGGAGATCGCATCGAGCCGCCGCAAGTTCTGCCCTTCAAGTGCAACGGCTTCGAGGCCGAGGCCCAAGCCTACTGGGAGGCTGTAGATCGGGACCTTGTCTCTACGAAACTGGCGCTCTCGCATGCACTTGTGGCCGGCGTGTTGCCCAGCCCACATTTGTCGCGGCATGACCTTGCACAAGAGCTGTTGGAGCTTGCCTCGGGCGAGCTCGCCCAGGTCATGGAGATTCTGGCAGCGCACGCTCGCCCGATCAGCCCGTCCGTCGTCGCCGAAGCAACAGTCGCCTGCGCTGGCTATCGGCATGACGACGTTCAGGCGGCTCTTGACCGCGCCATTGAATGCCTGTTCGTGGATAGTCTCCCGGACGGGCGAGTGGCCCTGGCTGGAGAATGGAGTCACCTCGCAACACAGGTCGGTGTGGCAGAGCATCTTGCACTCGCCAGGTCCTTCCGCGAGAAGTTCGAACTGGGCGACCCAGACATCCACCGAGCCGCCCCCGCGGTCGTGGAAGCGATGCGGCACTACTCGATCGCTAATGAACCGGAGCAGGCGCGCGGACTCCGCGTTTACGGAGTCGAGTGGCTTGTCGCTCACGCCCGCTCGGCGTCAATAGCTGCCCGCCGGGATCCGAAGCGATCGTCTGTGGCCTACGCCAGGGCGGCAGAAGTCTATGAGCTCGTGTTGGAACATGATCGCGAACATGGCGGGAAGACTGGCAGTCAAGCTGGGATCGAGCCCCGACTCCGCGCGTACTGCCAGCACTATCTTCACTACAACCGCGCCAAGATGGCCGAGCCCTCCCGAGAGCCCATTCGAGCTACCGAAGCCGGATATAGGGAAGCCCTCGTGGACTGGCCAGGCCACGCTGTGTTCTGGTCTCGACTCGTACTCTGCCTCTTTATCCAGAAGCGCCGCAATGAGGCGTGGGCTGCCCTGCTCGAAGCCGAAGCCTCTGTCCAAGAACACCGTGACAAGCAGCGGAAGTTGTATGCGCGAACCGTCACCCGGCTACTCCAGCGGTCCATGGTTAGCGAAGCGCTATGGGTATGGGGAGACCGTACGGCGATCACCCTCGCGAAGGGCCTGCTCGCCCAGAGCAGCCTGGAGCGTGCTCTCGCTGAGGGCTGGCGCGACGACCGAATGTGGCTCCCGGAGCGAAGGGATGTCGCGTTCACCGAGGACATGCCTCATAGGCTGACCGCAGTCGAGAGCGGGTGGGCGGCGACCCTTCAGGATCTACAACTCACCTCCCGAGGCGAGACGCGAATCGCCGCCTTTTGCCGTCTCGCGCACAACGTTCGAGAGACTGTCAGCACGGCTCTCACGACCCTCACCACCCAGCTCTCCGCTGCGGGGCGCCTGCGGAAGGGAATCCTCCTAGCTCGGGTCGACCTCCACCTGTCGGGGCTGGCGGTCGAGGCCGGGGAGTTCGCGTGGCTTGTGGGGTCCGTCGTCCGGTCAGAGGAGAATCAACGGGTGTTCAAACCCCTTGACGGAGCAGGCACTCTGCTCGACTTGGCTCCTGAGCTGCAGGACCGAGTGACCGTCGCCCCGGAGCTGATTCTCGCCAAGGTTAGGCGGTCCTTGCCCGGCGGCCCTGCTTCGGGACCTGTCGTGGGGGTCGAAGAGCTACCCGCAATGCCCGAGGAGGAGGTCGAACCCTTCCTCCGCAGTATCTTGAATGGCTAGGGTCTCAATTGGTGGATAGCGTTTCAGTCTGGTTCCTGGACGTAGGCCAAGGCGACTGCACCTTCGTCCTCCCTGGACCCAGGGGCCCTGGAGCTCCGACGCTCATGTTCGATTGCAACGACGGCTACGTTGCCGAGCGCTTCGTGGTTGATCATGACCTCGATAACCTAGTCGTCGTTCTCTCGCACCTGGACCGTGATCACATCCAGGGGGTCCTCCCCTTTCTCAAGTGGTATCTGACGACTTGGAGACCTACTGAGACCGTCCCGGTCCATGTCCAGGCTGATCGGGAGATGCGGGGCAAGGCTCTCAAGCGACTCCGCCAGACCCTAGGTGCTCTGCGTCGCTGGCACGAACAGGGTCGCGTTAGCCTAAGAGGCGCGGTGCGAGAGGACTCCCCTCGCACGATCCTAGAGGACCCGACCACCAGCGCCTGGGCCGTTGACCTGCTGCTTCCCCACCACGTCCAAGAGTTGGACATGCACCTGAAGTATCCCGACGCCGCGAATCGCATGAGCGCAGCTCTCCGGGCGAGGTGCGGCCCCCATTCCCTATTGATCGGAGGAGATGTTCCGTTGGTGAGTTGGGAGACGCTGGATACCCTGCCACGAGTCGCGGTCGTACGCTCTCCCCACCACGGAGGCAAGATCGACGAAGGGGGTGGAACGCTCTCGCTCGAAGCGCTCTACCAGGGCCTCGGAGCCGAGGTCGTCGTGCACTCGGTGGGGACCAACAACGGTCACAGCCATCCTCGAGTCGATCACCTCACAGCTTCACGTCGGGGCGGCGCCTGCCGCGTGCTCTGCACCCAGTTGACGCCTCGGTGTGACCCGCGCCCTCTGACTCAGCGGGCCAGCGCCCTCAGGAATCCGGCGCGAGTGGTCTACCCGTATCGACATCGGGCTGCTCCCGGGTCAGCCGCCCATGGCGGACACCGACGTCGTCGGGAGACGCCTTGCGCTGGGTCCATTCTCGTGGAGCTGTCGAGTTCCCTTCCGGCTGTGGCGGTCGATCCCCTTCCAGGGGATTGGCATGACGCGTTCGTGAGCACGCTGTACAGCGCCAAGTGCCTCTGATCGGCCTCGTCCTCGCGCCATGGAAAACGTCAGCTCGCTGATTCTGTCCAACACTGGAAGGGAGATGACGCTGGCAAAGTCTCGCCCTGGCTAGGTGGGCTCCATGACGAGCTCGTCTCCGAGGACCTCGACGTCGAGCCGAGGAGGGTGGTCGGTGGGCGGCACTCGGATCCGGCGGTCATGGGGCTCCTCCTTGTCCATGAGACGCGCTGCCCAGACGAGACGCGCTGCCCAGACCTCCCCGCCATGTCTGGGGAAGGACCTGGCTACGTGGTGGCTAGTACCTGAGATCTGGGAGCCCGGTCCCGAACGAGCCTAGGAACCGCTGGCCTGAAAAGGGAGAAGCGCGGGTTTTGGCCGACGAGGGCGATTTTCAATCACGCCCAGGCTCCTCGACCTCGTCCAGCGCACGCAGGAGCAAGTTCAGGGCTGCCGTGGACCTAGACCAGCGTCCGCCTGGCGCGGTTCGCTGCAAGCGACCGACGTGGGCGTCGAGGCGCCTCCGTACCTCCACGCTCGCGCGTAGGGAGATCACGAGACGGCGCGGACGCTCTCGCTCGCCCTCAGCCACGAGAAGCCTCAGCGTGCGCCAGGATCCGCCGGACCTGGTTGCGGCGCAGAGGCTTGCCCGTGCGGCCTCTGACACCCTCCTCCTCGAGGTGGACCACGATCGCGCGCTGAGAGAGTCCGCGCGCGGGCGTCGACGACGAGGCGGATCGCGGCCCGTTCGCCCTCGTCCTCGAATAGCTTTCCCGAAGGCAGCGCGCGCCAGCCGAAGGGGACCTCGCCCGCTCGCTCGCCACGCTCGCGCTTCGACTTCAGGGCAGCTCGCGTTCGGGCTGAGATCAGGAGTCGCTCGTACTCGGCGAAGGCGTCGACGATCCTGCGCATGAGGACCGAGGTAGGCGAGTCGTCGTCGGTTCCCTCCCCTGCCGCGCTGACGACTCGCGCGCCCTTGCGCTCGACGAGCCGCTCGATCATGGCGACGTTCACGGGGTCCCGGCCCAGGCGGTCACGCTTCGCCACGATCAGCACGTCGCCCTTGCCGAGAGCGCCGACCGCAGCCAAGAGCCCAGGTCGGTGCTGGAGACCAGCGGCTCCCGAGACCCCAACGTCGCGGTGGATCCCGACCAGTTCGGCGCCCAGTCGTTCCGCAAGCGCGCGCACGGCCCGTTCCTGTGCCTCGAGGCCAAGGCCGCTATCGCCCTGCTCCCTCGTCGATACCCTCAGCGCTGCAACTGCCTTCATCACGGCCCCCTCGAGCATCAGGGTGGCGTGTTGGGGAGGGGATCGCCGTAGACGTTTCGCTGCGAACGTAAGCGCCGACGCGGCGCGTTGGTCGGGATCTAAGGACTTGGGTCAGGCTGGGCACGCACCGCTCGGTGTGTGCCCAGCCGAAGGGGGCCTTGAGGGCTCGGTACTCCCTAGGGGGAGGACTCGAGGCTAGACGGTCGAGGATCTGAGAGAGGGTTGTGCCTGTCCCCGAAATGGTCGTGGAACGATGACCTGTGTTGCCCGCTCGCCCGCGCGGGGCGGTGATGGTCTAGGTCATAGGAGGGTGAGTGGCGTACTACCTTCTCGGGCAGGGCAGGGGAGACCTCCGAGGGTGTCAAACGCTCTCCTTCTTTCCCTTCTACTTTCTACTTTCTATGTGTCCCCCGGGGGGCCACTTCAGTGGACGCGCGAACCCAGACCTGCTGCCCGGATTTTTCCTAAGTCTCGTAGTCGCGTAGCGCGGAGAATCCTCAAGCCCAAAGTCATGCGGTACCGCAAGGCATAGCCTCCATGTAGTCACGCTGGGTGACCCCGGGTGCGAGTGCAGGGGAACCTGTCTAGGGTGGGTCCCCGCAGGCTAGGATCACGGTCTCGCCTCGCCCGTCGAAGGGATAGACCGTGAAAGTCCCGACAGGTGACTCGCCGTAGTTCCTTGGGTCGGGCAAAGCGCGCGCGAGCGTGCTGCTGCGGAAGATCTCGACAAGGCCGCCCTCTATGGGATCCGTGCTGGTCCCGACTCGCTCTGCGTCCTCGGGAAGGAAGCGTGCGACGTAGCCAGCGCAAGATCGCGAGACGTCGGCCCTTCGATCGAGCCGAACGTAGAGGATCGTCGCTTGACGAAGCTTGCCGACGAAGGTTCCATTGACCTGAGCCCCGACCTGGGTGAAGAGAAACCCGTCGTGCTCGGCTCGACCATAGCGGTCGACGAAGCTCTGGAGCGTTCCTCCTAGCCTGCCCGCCAAGGCAGCCGCGCGTTTGACGGCCTCGCGTTCGAGCACGGCGAGGATCTTGGCGACCTCGGGATCAGGGGCTCGCGCCTGAGCCTCTTCGTATGCCGCGACAGCCTCAGCCAGTGCCCCACGCTTCACGAGCTCGTCACCGCGTCGCCGCGCGTCGCGAGCCACACCCTCACGTGCCTGCGCGTAAGCGTCGGCGAGCTCCTGGTCTTGGGGCCTCTGGGACACGAGCGGTTTAAGAGCGACGTATGCCGCAGCGTGGTCGCCGCGCTCCAGCGCAGCGAGCCCCCGGACCTTCGTAGCGAGCCCGCGTGCCTTCGCCTGCTCGATTCGCGCTGCCGTCAAGACCACCTTGGCCTCGGCGACGTAGGGGTGGACGTTGAGGAGTTCCTGGGCGAGGTGAGCAGCCTCGTCGTGTCGCCCCTCCTCAAGTGCGTGGCGCGCGCGAGCCACGTCGCTCTCAATCTTGTGGTGCACATGGAGGGCGAAGCCGAGACAGGACCCGAAGAGAACAACAGCGACAACGAGACCCTGGAGAATCCGCGCTCGCGAGGGGAGGAAGTCGCTGACGTTTCTCGAGAGCAGATCGGGCTGCGCGCTCGAGGCAGGTGTAGCGTGCCGCGAGTTCGTCCCCGTTTGCCCGGGAGCAGGTCGCCTCGGCGGGACGCCTTCGCTCGGTCGGTGGGGAGCGGCGTGTTCGCGTCGATCGGGGCTCTTGCCCCCAGCGCTGGCCTTCGTGTCGCTCTTCTCTTGGTCGTCCTGGGTCATCTGCGTCGCCTTCCGCGCCGCGGCCGTAACCGTGCGCGGGGGACGACCCGCAAATAGAGCGGGGCCGCACCGACTGCCCGCACTCAGGCACCGCCAAGCGCCCACCTACGAAACAGCGCAGCACGGCCCCTTGAGGGGGACCGCGATGCGCTGCGAGTCATAGGTGTTCGAGATTTGGCGGTTTCGAGTGCGACCGCGCAGCACACCGACAAGTAGTCGGCTATGTCGATAGGTGTTTAGGCCGTTGGCGCCTCCTGGCGGGATCTCCCGCCAACTGGATCCTCGCAGGGCCGCTTGAGGGTTGCCACCGCGATCGGCTGAGGCTGAACGGGCTCGCGCGAGCCCGTTGGGCGACCTTGAGCCGATATGCGGTTCTAGGTTAGGCGGCAGATCGGCCCATGACGGGCCTGTGAGCGCGCGAGGTCATGTCCTAGCAGCGCGGCCTAGCCCCTCGGGATTTTGGTTATGCGGTACCGCAAGATTCTCGAGGCGAAGCGGTCCAGGAAGCCCAGGAATTGGCCCACGCGGAGGGAGGCGAAGGCCAAGTCCGAAGCGCTGAGTGTGGGAGCCGACTAAGCAAACTCGGCCTGGGGTCGAATCTTCTTCGCCGATCTCCTAGCGAGCCTCTCTGCGCTTCTGGTGACGGCTCCTAGCTGTTTCGGACCCGGACCGTCCGGGAAGAGGCGTGGTCTTTGCGCTCCCCTCTCCCCGCCGCATTTCAGAAGCACTCCCCCCGCAGGTGTCTAAACATGTAGGAGAGAGAAGCAATGAACGAGACCGAACTTGCCCGCGCCATGGACGACCTATTCAACGGAGGAGCTGCGGCGACGGCTGGAGGGGAGGGGTTCCGGCCCGCACCGGGGCTAGGCGTGCGCCAGGCCATTCGCGACCACCTTGCCGGGAAAGCTATTCACGGGATCTATCCCTTCCGGGGAGCCGAGCCTGGCTGCGGGTGCAAGCGCCGCCGCCACGTCTGCGACGGACTCGGCACCCGCTACCTGGTCTTCGACGTTGACGACCACCACGGCCATGGGGACGCCTGGGAGTTGCTGGATCGTCTTCTCGCCATTCTCAACTCTCTCGACCTCCGTCCGGGCCTCGTGGTGACCAGCAAGAGCGAGAGGGGATTCCACGTCTACCTCTTCCTCGACCGCGCTCTTCCCACCCGGATCACCTTCGCGGCCCAGAAGGCGATCAGGCAGCGGGCTCGGATTGAGACGCGGCGGTGCGACCTGATTCCGGGCGCGAACCACTTCACCGGAATAGGAAGCCTCCACGCCCTCCCCTTCAGCCCCCTCACTCCCGGAGGCGACCTGGTCGGGGAGGAGGACTTGGAGTTGGTTCTTCGTCGAGCCCACCGGGAGCGCGTGTGCGCGGAGAGCCTTGCCTCTCTCGTCCCAGAACCCCAGGTCCTGCCCCAACACCTCTTCCTTGCGGGATCGGGGCTTGGGGTCAAGGACAGAATTCTCTGGGACCAACTCCTCGCTGGCCCCCACCCCGAGTTCAACAAGCTCCACCGCGTCACGACAGTCGAGGTCGAGGGTGGGAGGAGCAACAGGGACGCCCACCTCGCTGCTCTTCTCCTCCGAGCAGGGCTTTCTCCGCGCGGTGTCGTCCATGCCCTCGTCTACCTCGTCCCTGGATCGAAGGCTGCCCAGCGAGGGGAGGAATACGCGAGCCAACACCTGGTCCAACCCCTCCTACGACTCTCGAAGGAATCCAGGGAGAGGAGGGATCGCCTTGTTCCCCTACTCGCGGGTACCCAGGTCCTCGAACCACACCACTGGCTCTCCCTTCCCCTCCCTGAACCAGAGTCAGACTCCTTCTCTGTATTTCCTAGGAGGGGGAAGTCATCGTTATCTCCTAGGAGGGGGAAGTCATCGTTCCTCAGTTTGAACCAGAAGAGGAACCTCCAGGAGAGATTCGACCAGGCGAGAGGTTGGAGGTGCGAGTACCTCCACCTGCTCAAGAACACCACCAGGTTCCTGCGCGAGCACCGACGCCTACCCGGAACCACCTACAGGATCGGCGGCAAGGAATGCCCGAACCCGTATTGGACCCCCGAGGTCCAAGAGTTCCTGGCCAAGCACCGCTCGAAGCAGCTCCCTGCCCTGTTCGCCTTCCTCGTCGACTACTGGGTCCACGTGGGTCAGCGACGCCACTGCTACCTCAGCGAGCCCATGATCAAGGACTTCCTGGGCATGCAGAACGGGGCGAGGCTACTGCGCTACCTTCGCGAAGCCCCACGCGGAATCCTCCACCTCACCCCAGGAGTCCGGCACCCCACGCTCAGGATCGCCTCCTCGATCGAAGTCCCCGCCTTGCCCTCGGCGGACGCCCTCGACTGGACCCCCAGCGAGGCAGCCGAGATCACCAGGGTCAACGTCCCGGTCAAGCCTAGGGCGAAGCGCAGAAGGAGAGTCTTGTGAGATCGGAGTCCTGAACTCAGAGAACCTCGACAGAACCGAGCCGGACGGCGAGGATCCAGGCGTGACCCACGAGACGAATAGAGCCCCTCTCAGCCCCTCCACGCGCGAGACCGACCCAGCAGTCGTCCGGGGCACCGATAGGGCCACCACGGCCCCGAAGAGGACCCGGTGAGCGACGAGAAGCTCAGGGAGCTAGAGCGGGCCTTTCAGGAGAGCGGTTCCGAGGAAGACGGCGTCATCTGGCTGCATTCGCTCCTGCGAGAAGGCGAAGTCGCAATGATCGAAGTGGTCGCGGCAGAGGCAGTCCAACCCAGCAGAATCGGCGGGCACTTCGTCATCGGCCCACAGCTTCTGGACCGTGACGTCCTCAAGGCCGTCGCCGCATTGGGCCGCACCCCTAGCGTCGCTGTCGGACTCGCCCTCACCCGACTTGTCCTCCACGAGACTCGCCTTGAGGACGACCGACCAGAGCGACTCGTCCGGGCTGTTGCCGCATGGCTAGAAGATGGCGGGGGCAAGGAGGTTGTAGCCGTGACCCTGAGTGAAGTGACTTCGATCACAGCACTGGATCCCATCGTAAACAACCCCGTGCTCATGGCTCGCGACTGCGCCGTCGCCCTCGGTCGCTTGGTCCAGTGTCCTAAGGCGGAGCTACTGGACCGATTGATCCTCATGCTAGAGATCGGGCGATTCCAGCCTTCGGTTGGTGGCTTTCTGGGCAGTGCTCAGCGCGCGCAACTGGCCGTCCGGGAAGCCCTCGCTCCGCATGTGCAGCTATGGGGAACAACATGAGCCCTGAGAAGCTCAGGGAGCTAGAGCGGGCATTCCAGGAGAGTGGGTCCGAGGAGGCTGAACTCGCATGGCTTAGGGAGCGAGCCCGCGCTGGGGAGAAGTTGGATTGGAAGAGCTACTCGCGCCTGCACGAGTTGGACGTGGAGGCTGCTGCGGGGTATCTGCGGTGGAGGATCGAGACGGGGGACTTGAGCCAGGAGAGGCTGGCGTTGGCGGCGTCCTGCTGTGACTCCGCTGCACGGCTCTTGGTCGGGGAAGAGCCACAGAGCCCTGCCGTAAGAGTGCTCATCGCGCTCGCAGCAGCCCTAGACACGCGACTGGAGGCCCTCCTCGACTCCGAAGAGTCTGCTTTGGCGGTAGCAATTGCGAGCGCAGCAATTGCTCCCGCACCGTCACACCAAGTGACCGGACTTCTATCTATAGCCTTGCAGTTGGAGAAGGGACCTGAGCAGTGCTACGGGAGTGATGCTCAAGCCTGGCACGACTTCCGACAGAGCGTGAAGGGAGTGGAAGATCAGGCCGCACGTTGGCTTCTCGGTTGAGCAGCAGATCGTCCCGCGACGGGCCTCTGAGCGCGCGAGGTGATGCCCTGGCAGCGCGGCCTGGCACCTCGGAATTCGGGGTCATGCGGTACCGCATATGACTCTCGAGGGCGAAGCTACCGAACCCACGAGGCTGGTGGTAGCAGTCGGACCAAGTCAGCGACTACGCCACGGAGGCTCAGGCGAACCGCACCCAGGGTTGGTTGTCGCTCTCGTCTTGGTGGCCCCCAAGCGCCTCCAAGCCCGACGGATCTGGATGACACTGAAATCTGCGGAGTAGGTCATCCGCGACCGCCCACGAGCGAGGATCCGGTGAAAGCACGAGACATCTGTAAGGCGGCCAAGGAGGGACAACGGCTCCAGGCGCACTTCCCCGACGCTCAGGTGCATCCGCCTGGGGCACAGCCTGTGACCGCGACCGTGGTCTTGACCTGGTCTCAGGATAGCGGTCCTCACCTTGAGGTCTTCGCCAGGGAACCGCTGCTGGATCGTGCCCCGCGACCACAGCACCCAGGCGAGCGCCTCGGTATTGACGACCTCTGGACCGTCACGGGCTCCACGAGCGACGGCCTTCAGTTGGAAGCGTCTCGGCTGATCGTCTCGACAGAGCGTGACGCTTCGGGCATCCCGCTCCCTGCGGACGCAGACAGGACCCGAATCAAGTTCAAGCCTCAGACGGTCGTCCTCCTGCGACAGCGAGCGAGTGAGTTCCCAGTGTGCTCGCGAGTCGGCCAGCTACAAATGAGGACTCGCAAGCTGTTCTTTCCCTTCCCCACGCACACCACCTCGGAAGGACCCTTCGGGCACTCAGAGGGGACTCGGCGAGACTGCATCAAGGGCCCCCTAGCCGACGGCGCGCAGTTCGTGTTGCAGAAGAATGGGCTTTGGCAATGCGGAGCTAGGGTCACAGGGTCGAGTCGAGATCAGCTCGACTCGGTCGCCAGTCACCTTGAGTTGGGGGTGGGATTCGCGACTGGGGTCGCGGCCCAGTGGCAGTGCTACGTCGAGGAGACGGAGGTTGGGTCAAAGATCTGCCTCAGCCGTCCCCGAGACCTCGTCAGCCACCGGAGCGAGTTCGCCCTGCTTCCTTACCCCGTCGATCCCGCTCCGCTCCTGCAAGCCTTCTCAGTGGCGTGTGGTCGCCACGCCCAGCTCGTCGAGCACCTCGGAGCCCTGCACTACTGTTGGGAGGCGAATGAGGCCTCGATCCATGTGAGCGCGCTGGCCGCATGCACGGTGCTGGAGGGGCTCGTTCAGGAACTCAAGACGCACCTCCCGGAGCCAACCACGGAGGCCCCCCCAAGGGTCCAGTGCGACCAACTTCTCGAGTTGATCGAAGGCTCCGCTCTTGCGGACACTGCGCTCGCCAGACGGACAGCAGGCTTCCTTGAGCGCCTTCCTGCTCCCCGCGCGACCGATCGCTTCTATGCCCTGCGAGACTTGGGGGTCTTCACGGAGAAGGAAATCAAGGCCTGGAACAAGCTGCGGAACAGCCTTGCCCATGGCGCCTATGGAACTTCGCCCGAGCGCGTCCACAAGGTCTTCCGGCGCTTGCTCCACGTGACCAACATGACGAACAAGCTGATCTTGCTGGTGATCGGCTACCGCGGACCCTACCGCGATTACTCGGAGGTGGATTGGCCCACCAGGGAGTTCGGATCTGAGCCAACGGTAACGATCAAGGCCATACCGCTGGAATAGCACGCAGCCAGGAGCGCAGCCATTGGCTCGACGGCTGGAGACACTTGGCGGGGCACTCGCCGGCCGTTGCCAGCCTGTCGACCAAGCCGTGGAAGGAGTTGGGGTCTTGAGGGGTAAGGCGGGGTTCGGGCGGGACAGGCTGTGGATCAGGAGGCCGCAGGTTCAAATCCCGCCGGCTGTATGAACGAAAGCCCCAGCGCCGCAAGGCGTTGGGGCTTTTGGCTTTGGTGGGGGGACTGACTCCCCCTCCAAGGTAGCGCAGCCACCATGGCAGCCGTTCGCTGCCTGCAACACGGAACGGGTCGGACGACGTGGTACACATGGACGTCGGTCACGCCTGGATCTTCGCCGCCTGGGGCGGCGACTTCTAGGTCGACGCTGCAGCCTCCAGGAAGGCACTCGGCAGCGATCCCGAAGCTGCCGAGTGCTGCGCGCCAGGACGTGTGGTGAAGTAACCGTCAATGGGCGATCCTGGGGCGTGCTCCCGGCCGATCCCCACGTTCAACGAGCCTTGGACCTCGGCCTCCTGACTCCACCCCAGGCCGAAGAGGCCGTCCGCCTCGCCCACCAGGACGGGTTGGCCCCCGCCGAATTCCTGCGCAGGCGCCTGGCGCCCGAAGCCTGGGCACGCCTGGCAACGTCCGTCCCTGCCAACCCGGCCCCGCCGAGCTTCGCTCCTAGCTCGGGCCCCGTCCCCGGGGCAGGGTTCGGGCTCAACCCCGTTCCTGGAGTCGTCCAGCCAGCGCCACCCCTCGGGCAACCGGCAGGGCAAGCCGATACTGTCGTCGGAGGACTCCAGAGCTCCGCCCCAGGGGCGGGCACGACGACTCTGGGCCCGGGTTCGCGAATCGGCGACTACGAGATCCTGCGGGAGCTCGCCCGCGGAGGCATGGGCGTGGTCTACGTCGCGTGGAGCGCGCCCCTCGCACGCGAGGTCGCGATCAAGCTCCTCCTCGAGGGCAGCTCGACCTCCCAAGGCCTCGAGCGCTTCGAGATCGAGGCTCGCACCGCAGCCCGTCTCAAACACCCCAACATCGTCGGGATCCACCACGTTGGCGACCACCAAGGCGCCCCCTACCTCGTGATGGACCTGATCCCGGGGCGCTCGCTGGACGAGCTCTTGGCCGAGGAGGGTCCCCTCGATCCCCGCGAGGCTGTCCGAATCGTGCACGCCTTGGCCGGGGCCCTGGCCTACGCCCACCAGCGCTCAGTCCTCCACCGCGACCTCAAACCGCACAACGTGATCCTCAGGCAAGACGGCACGCCGATCCTGACCGACTTTGGCCTCGCCAAGGACGTCGAGGCCGAAGGTGTCACGGTCAACGGGCAAATGCTCGGGACCCCGTCCTACATGCCCCCCGAGCAGGCCGGCGGCGAGCTCGAGACCGTGGATCGGCGGGCGGACGTCTACGGCCTGGGAGCCACGCTCTATCACCTCCTGACCGGGGTCCCGCCCTTCCAGGGTGAGACCTTCGAGATCCTAGTTGGGGTCCTGACGCGGGACCCCAAGCCCCCGGCCAGCCTCCGCGCAGAGGTCGACCGGGACCTGAACACGCTCTGCCTCAAGTGCCTTGAGAAGGAGCCAGAGGCGCGCTACCGAACCATGGGCGAGCTCGAGGCCGACCTAGCGGCCTACCTCGCAGACCAGCCGCTGAGCGCCCGGCCTCCGAACCTCTGGGACCGCGCACGCAAGTGGCGCCGTCGCAATCCGCACCTCTCGGCCGTCGTCTTGGCCAGCGGCCTGCTCCTGGGCGCAGGGGGCTCGTGGCCAACTTCCAGGTCGAGAGCGCC
>JAESQQ010000801.1 GCA_016765095.1 Planctomycetota bacterium
CCGGCCCCCTCCGAGGGCGCCTGTGCGATCCGTAGGGTGCGGGGTTTACCCCCGCCCGACGCCTGTCCCGGCGGGACAGACGGACTCTCCTCTTGAGCTTTGATACGTCAGGCTCTGTAAACCCCGCCCCTCATTCACCCGTACCGGAACTTCTGGCGGGCAGCACTAGGTTTCGCCGGCAGCCTCTGCCGCGCTCGCAGCCCGCCGACCGGCGCGCTCGGCCTTCGACTTCTCCCAGCGCTTGAGGGCCTTCTTGCCAGGCTCCGCGAGGGCGCGGGCTGCTTGATCGAGGCGCCCTAGGACTCGGCTCTTGCCGAGGATCGCCATCGTCTCGAACAGGGGTGGAGTCTCCTGCTTGCCTGCGATCGCGACTCGGATTGCCATGAACAGGGTCTTGGCCTTCCAGCCGACCCAGTCCTCGTTTGTCAAGGAACGACACGTTGGCTCGAGCGTCTCTGCCGTCCACTCGGTCAGGCCCTCGAGCGCCTCGCGGATCTCGCGGAGCGCGAAGTGAGCATCGAGGGGCTCGACGCCCGCAGGCTGGAGGCCGGCGATCACCGTGCGCAGGTTCTTGTCCTTGAGCTTGCGGGTCTCAGGCGTGAAGTGGTGGATCTCTCCGAACACGAAGTCCGCCCGCTCGCACACCTCGCCGAGCGTCTCGACGCGGGGGGCTAGGAGGGGGGCGAGCGCCAGCATGCGCTCCTTGTCGAACATGTAGGCCTGGGTCCGAGCCACGAACTCCTCGGGCGTGAGCGCGCGGAGGTGCTCGGCGTTGACGTGGCGCAGCTTGGCCTGGTCGAACACAGGCGAGCCGAGCGAGACGTTGTCGAGCCGGAAGTGCTCGATCATTTCGTCCAGGCTAAAGATCTCCTGGTTGCCGCCGTCTGGGGTCTTGGGTCCACCCCAGCCGAGCAGGGCGAGGAAGTTGAGCAGCCCCTCGGGGAGGAAGCCCGCCTCCTTGTAATGGAGCAGGGAGGTCGGGTTCTTTCGCTTGGAGATCTTGCTCTTGTCCGCGTTGCGGAGCAGCGGCATGTGGCAGAGCACGGGCATCGGATACCCAAAGGCGTCGAACAGGAGCTTGTGGATCGGGGCCGAGCTGATCCACTCCTCAGCGCGCACGATATGCGTGATCTCGAACAGCGCGTCGTCCACCACGGACGCGAGGTGATAGGTCGGGTAGCCGTCGGCCTTGAGCAGGACTTGATCCTGCAGCTCGCGGGTGTTGATCGTGATCGGATCCTTGCGGAGCAGGTCGTGGATCGTGACGTCCTCCTCGAGGGGGACCCTGAGCCGAACCACGTGGGGCGTGCCGGCCGCCAGCTGCTCTTTGACCGCAGCAGGGTCCGCGTCGCGCCAGGTCCGCGGGGCCCGGGGCGTCTTCTTCTCTGCCCGGAGCTGCGCGCGGTGGGCATCGATCTCCTCAGGCGTGCAGAAGCAGCGGTAGGCGTGCCCTGACTCGAGGAGCCGGTTGACGTGCTCGACGTAGATCTCAGTCCGCTCGGACTGCCGATAGGGGCCGTAGTCTCCGCCCTTGTCGGGGCCCTCGTCCCAGTCGAGGCCGAGCCAGCGCAGCGAGCGAAACAGGGTCTCCTCGGAGTCAGCCCGGTAGCGGCTCCGGTCGGTGTCGTCGAGGCGGAACACGAAGGTCCCCCCGTTTTGGCGGGCGTGGACCATGTTCACGAGCCCAATGTAGGCCGTGCCGACGTGCGGGTCCCCCGTCGGGCTGGGGGCAATGCGGGTCCGAACAGGCTTGCTCATGAGACGTCCTTCGTGCCAGCGACTCGCCCGGCGTGGGGCGCTGTCAGGGCGCGAAGGATCGCGCGACTCCAAACCAGCGTCAACTCTGGTCGGGCCCTCGTGGCCGTACGCAGCCACGTGGCCGTACGCAGACAAAGAGCCGTACAGACAAAAAGCCCCGCGAAGGCGGAGCTCTTTACCTGGAAGGAAGGAAGTGTTGGATCGCAGCAAGTCAGGCCGAGCTGAAGGAAGGAAGGAAGGAAGGAAGGAAGGAAGGAAGGAAGAATGCCCAGCCTGTCTTGCTTGCGTTGAGATCCTCTATTGCGAGCCGCGTGCCCAACGCAAGTCGAGAGTTCTCGTTGCGGCGAGACACGAGCGGGAAGCTTCGACCCACCAAAAATGGGAGTTGCGCCCGAATCCGTTCCAACCCTCACACGCCGTGGGACCAACGCTGATGCGATCCCCTTCGGGAGGTAGGCTCGGTCCGTGCACCTTCTCCTCGACCTAGCCGTGCGTCGCGGTCACCTCGACTCGGATCAAGCCCGCGGGCTTCAGGATCGCGTCGAGCGAGGCGACCCCTTGCCGGAGATATTGGCCGGGGCGGGCCTCCCCTCGAGGGTCGTCAAGGGCCTCGTCGCCGAGCTGAAGGCTGCTGCTCAGGGCGTGACCCAGCCGCTCCCCGCCCGGGGAGCGACGACCCGGGCGCCCTCCGCGAGGGGGGCCAAGGTCTCTCGAGGCCGATCCGAGCGGGACCAGCGGACCGAGTGGCTTCCGACGGCGCTCGACCTGGTGGCTCCGCTCCCGGCGGCGGCTGAGGACCAGCCGGGCGAGTGGATCGGCGACTTTCAGTTGATCGAGCTGCTCGGCGAGGGAGGCATGGGCTCGGTTTACCGCGCCCGCGAGAAGGGCCTCGAGCGTGAGGTCGCGCTCAAGCTCGTCTCTCCTTCGATCGCGACGGACAAGGACGCCAAGGAGCGCTTCTTGCGTGAGGCTCGCAGCGCTGGCCTCCTCAACCATCCCAACGTGATCACGATCCTGCGCGTCGCCGAGCACAAGGGTCGGCCCTACATGGTGCTCGAGTTCCTGCGAGGTGGGGACGCTGAGGACCTTCGGGTGGCGGCTGGCGGCCGCCTCGCCGAGACACGGGCGCTTGAGATCGCGCGGGACTGTGCGCGAGGTCTCGGGGCGGTCGAGGCCGAGGGCCTGGTTCACCGGGACATAAAGCCCGCCAACATTTTTCTGACCGCGTCTGGGGTGGCCAAGCTGGCCGACCTCGGCCTGGCGCGAACTCAGTCGGGCGACGATCGAGTGACCCAGACCGGGATGATCATTGGCACGCCGACGTTCATGCCGCCCGAGCAGGCGCATGGGGACGAAGTCGACATTCGCAGTGATATCTACTCCTTGGGAGCGAGCCTGTTCCTGCTCCTGACGGGTCGCGCGCCCTTTGAGGGCAAGAGCCCGCTCGCGGTCGTGGCCAAGGTGATTTCGGAGCCGACGCCCGATCCCCGCCGTCTCGCCCCCGGGCTCTCGAAGGCTTCGGCCGCGCTCGTCCTCAAGGCCATGTCCAAGGAGCCCGCCGACCGATTCCAGACCAGCGCAGAGCTCCTCGCCGCGATCGAACGGGTTTTGGCCCAGATCTCGGGGGGCGAGACGGTCCTCGCTCCCCAGGTCGAGGGCGCTCCGGCGAACTTCCAGACCAAAACCAAGCGCCGGCGAAGGGCGAGCGCCCAGGCAAGCGCCGGCAACCACCCAGCCAAGCTCGTGGTAACGGTCGTCGCTCTGGGCGCGATCCTGGTCGTGGGCGGGCTCGCCGGCTTGATGATGACCAGCCGAGGGGCCCACCCCCCCGTCCGACGGCCCCTCCCGAGGAACCCCGCTTCGGGCAACACGGTCCCCGTCCCCCCTCGGCGAGCGCCCACGCCAAGCTTCGACCGCCTCCGCGCGGAGTTCTCGGAGCGCGGGATCATGCTCCGCGCGCCTCGCGGGACAAGGGGCCTGCTGAGCTTGGGCTTTGCCAGCTACGCCGGCGGCAAGGCGACGCTCCTCAAAGGCGCGGGCCCCAAGCAAGTCACCTACGACGTTCAGCCGGGAGGCGGCGACTTCGCGCGGGCTGGGGTCTATGGGGGTCAACGGCTCGAGCTTCCCGTTCAGATCCGGTGGACGATTTCAGAGGTCCGGGTCACCAAGGACGCAGGGCCCCTTCCTGTGGACCAGGCCCAAGGGCTGGCCGACTTTCCGACGGGGTTCTTCCTAGAGCTGGGGGTCCGAAGCTCGGATCGGCCTTGCCTTGAGGGGAGCGAACTCGAGCCGGGGGCCCTCTGGATGACGCTCCAGTTCTCCAAGAAACGCCACGTGAGGGCGACGTTTCGGCGCCTCAACGCCAAAAAGCTGCCGGGCGCGGGAATCGATCAAGGGGCACCAGGAGTGGGTCGCCTGCTCGAGACGCTGGATCGGACCATGCGCCGACCTAAGCTAACGATCGCCCTCGATTTGACGACTCGCGGCTGGACCCTTCGAACGCCCGAAGGCACCCAGGGCGGGACCTGGAAGGCTGGGGAGGCGCCCTTTCTCCAGGGAGAGGCGGAGGGGGGCTTCTACCTCTGGGCCCGGGGTGGCAACTGGGACACGGGGCGGGGCTCCGCGAGGGTCTCGATCGAGCTCCTTCCAGCCGCCACGGTCCTCCCAGCTCCCGATCGGTCGAGGCGGGGCGGGCGGGGCAAGCGTCGTCGCCGCTAGTGAAGTCCTAAGCACTTTGTAGCCAATGACTTGGGCCCGGATTAGGGACATCAGGGAGGGGCAAAGCTCGGGTTGGGTCGGGCGCCTGAAGGCTCTATGATTCGAGGGCTCGGAGCGCCCTCCCTTGTCGACCCCCCTCAAGATCCCCACCCCCGCCGCGAATAGCGCTGAGCGCTTCGTTCGCCGCCAGGCGATTCGGCATTCGGGGAGAGCGAGCGCACCCCCCGCGACGGGGTCCTCTGGGGCAGGTTCCAGTCAGGGTGGCGGGCGGGTCCGAATCGGCACTCTCCGAGTCCAGTTCCTGGACGCTCCCGCTCAGAAGAAGGAGGGGATTCGCCGCAAGGGGACCTCGCAGGTCCTGGCCCGAGCCCGGCCGCGGGCGCGTGCCCTGGCCAAGGGCGGCGGCCAACCGGTCCCCCCCGGCTTCGAGGGCTTCCTCGCCCGCAGTCCGGGCCAGCCCCTCTCGGCCGAGCTGGCTGCGAAGTTCGAGGCCGTCCTCGGAGGGGACTTCGGAAGCGTCAAGATCCACGACGACGACATTGCGGATCAGGCGACGGGAGAGATCGAAGCCGAGGCCTTCGCGCTCGGAGAAGACATTTACTTTGCCCGGGGCAAGTATTCGCCTCGCACGGCCCGTGGCCAGGCGCTCCTCGGTCACGAACTGACCCACGTCGCCCAGCAGCAAGGCGGGGCGCGCACGATCCAGGCTCACCGGCCGATCCACGCCATGGCAGCCCAAGCAGGCGAGCGGGTCGCGGCGCGCTCGTCGGGAACGATCCACACCAGCCCGGCGACCAGTGCTTTGAGTGACCTCGAACTCGAGCGCCTGCGCGCGGTCCGCGAGATCTTGGCCTACGAGAAGGAGAACGGGACCTGGGAGACGGTCAAGCGCTACAACGCGATCACGGGCAGCATTCCCGGTCGCAACGTGTGGGTCCGGACCAGCGAAGGCAACGTGGCGGATCTCTGTTGGATGTTCGACGTGGCCTGGGCCGCGGGCGTGACCGGCGGCACGGCCTCGGACGTGTTGGGCGGCGTGTTCGGCGGGCCCGGTCAGTGGGCTGGAGCCGCGCTGACCACGAGCGCGGTCGGGCTCAGCTACTGGGGTGCTCGCATCGCCGGCGGGATCGTCGAGGGCTGGGATAACAGCTCGTTCTCCTCCTTTGGGCGCTATGTCGCTGGGGGCATGAACGAAGACAACATGGGCGGAATGGTCCTCGCTCGGAAGCTGAGCGTGAGCGCCGCCCTCGGTGAGAAGCTCACGATCCGCGAGGTCCTCCACCCGACGGTCCTGGAGCAGGTCGAGCGCCTCCCGCGCCGCAAGGCCCTCAAGGTGGCTGGGCGGGACATGCTCGAGCTCCAAGCCGAGGCCAATGAGCGAGCGATCCTTCTGGCCGCGAGCACGGGCGGCGGCTGGGAGCGCCTGATGGGCGAGGGCGCGGGCGCGAGCCACGCAGGCGAGCACGGGGTCTACCGCTCGCTCCTGAG
>JAESQQ010000802.1 GCA_016765095.1 Planctomycetota bacterium
GGTTCGGCTTGTTACTCGGCAGACTCGCGCTCGCGGCGCTCACTTCTCGGACCGACCCGCGTTTCCTGCTAGGCGCCGGGCTCGGGGCCGCTAGCGCCACCCCGGCCTTAGCCCCTTCCCGAGCCGCCCCTTCCCGAGGCCCCCAGAGTGTGCTCGGCCCCCAGGCTGCGAGCGCGCCTACGCTGAGCGCCCCGAGCAAGCCGAGCATGCTCGTCCTCAGGCGACGTCGTGCGGCTGGGGCGGGGCTGGCGCCCACCACGGATCGGCCCTCGCAGCCGACCGCGACGCAGCGGCCGTGTTCGGCGTAGCACTCGCTGTGGTGGGGCGTCAGGCAGCTCGCGCAGTAGAGCGCCTCGTCGCTCTGGAGCCCGTCGTGGCAGTAGCCACAGAGGAGGCGAACCCCGATCTCGCTCGGTTCGGGGGCAGACGCGCTTCGCTCCGCCAGCTTCGAGCGGAGCTCGGCCAAGAGGTCGGCCGGGTCGAAGGGAAGCGGGGGCGCCTCGAGGGCAGCCTCGAGGCCGCTCAATGCGCTCTGGCAGTCGGGACAGCCCTCAGCGCGGGCCGCGACCTCGGCGGCTTCCTGAGGATCGTCGAACAGCTCGGGGTCCCTGAGTCGGAGCAGGAGCTCGGTCGGGGGGCAGTTGAGGCTCATGCTTGAACCCCCAAGCGCTCGGCGACGACCGCCAAGCGGTCCAAGGCAGCGCGCATTCGGTACTTGGCCGTTCGCTCGGCGCAGCCCAGCGCTGCAGCGATCTCGGGGAAAGTCAGCCCTTGGTCGTGGCGAAGCAGGAACACCGCCCGCTGATCGCTGGGGAGATCGAGGACCGCGCGTCGAAGGAGGGCCCCGTCTTCGCGAGCGGCGGCCTCGTCGTGGGGCGCGGGGCCTTGAGCTGCGTGGAGGTCCTCTTCGAGCCGGACCCCGCCACGCTCGAGCTTGGAGGCGAAGCGCTTGAGCGCGTCGAGGCTCACGTTACGTGCCACGCGTAGCAGCCAAGGGCGCAGCTCTCGGGCTGGATCGAGCCCTGGCAAGGTGGACCAAAAGCGGAGAAAAGTCTCCTGAAGCGCGTCGCGGGCTGCGTGCTCGTCGTGGCGGTGGAGTCCGTAGAGGAACATCAGGAGGGCTCCCGCGTGGCGTTGGTAAAGGAGGTCGAAGGCCGGGCTCGGATCGGGGTGCTGCTCGAGGCAGCGTCGGACCAAGTCGGCGTCGGTCGAATGGTTCACTGGGTCGTGTCCGAGGCGTAGAGCCGCTCCCCCCTCGAGGGGCTAGGCGACTGCTTTGCTCTGGATCTCCTGGGTGCGCGCACCCCCAAAACGACACTCGACGTCCGATCGGGCAAAGAAAACTCCTCTCATTCCGACTCAGCCCACGAAGGACCACCACCCCTTACACGACTGAACCCGTCCTGCGAGTTCCGTGCTCTTCAAGTCGCGAGTAGGATCCCGGCCTGCCCTAAGGCAGAGGAGCGCCCCGTGTTCGTCGATCGCGTGATCGTGGAAGTCCAAGCTGGTAGAGGTGGGGACGGCTGTATCTCCATGCTCCGCGAGGCTTTCCGCCCCCGCGGTGGCCCCGACGGGGGGGACGGTGGCGACGGCGGCTCGGTCAATCTCAAGGTCACGACCCAACGCGCGAGCCTCCGCCACCTCGCGTCTCGAATGCACTACAAGGCCAAGGGCGGCGAGAACGGCAAGAAACGCAACGCGTCTGGAAAGAACGGGACCTCGATCACGCTCGAAGTGCCCCCCGGCACGCTGATCTTCGACCTCCCCAAGGGGCTCCAAGAGCCGCCCGAGGGAGTGGAGCCCCTCGCCGACCTGACGATCGCCAACCGCGAGCACGTCCTGGCTCACGGCGGCAAAGGCGGAAAGGGAAATGCCCGCTTCGCGACCGCGCTCAACCAAGCCCCTCAAATCGCGACCCTCGGAGGAGTCGGAATGGGCGGCCGCTACCTCCTCGAGCTCAAGCTGATCGCCCAGGTCGGAATCGTCGGGCTCCCCAACGCGGGCAAGTCGACTTTCATTGCCCGCGTCAGCAACGCCAAGCCGAGGATCGCGAGCTACCCGTTTACGACCCTCGTTCCCAACCTAGGCGTCGTCCCGCTGGGCTACGAGGGGGACCTCGTGATCGCCGATATTCCTGGGCTGATCGAAGGCGCCAGCGAAGGCAAAGGGCTCGGCGACGAGTTCCTGCGCCACGTCGAGCGAACCGAGATCTTGCTCCACCTGATCGACGTGACCGGTCCTGAGCTCGGCGGGCCCGACGCGATCGAGTCCTATCGGACGATTCAAGGCGAGCTCGAGCGATACCCGAAGGCCAACCTCGCGGGCAAGATCCAAGTCGTCGCGCTCAACAAGTGCGAGGCCCTCGACCCCGCAGAGGTCGAAAAGCGAGCCGCGGCCCTCGCGAAGGAGACCCAAGCCGAAGTCCGCCAGATCTCTGCGGTCAGCGGACAAGGCGTCGACGAGGTGATCAAGGAGCTGGTCCGGCTCCTCAAGCCCGAAGCCAAGGATCCCTGGCTCTGAACCGGAGGCTACGATTCTGAGGGGTCGCCCGCGAGTGCAGTTTCACGACTCCCCTTCGCAATGCAGGCGACCCCGGTCAGAATCGTGCTCCGCTTCACTAGGAAGAGTTGGGTGTCGAGAAGGGGTCAGCGCGGCGCAGCGCGCTACTTGGCCTTTCCGAGCGGGATCAAGCTCAGCTTGGCGATCTTGGCGGCGTCCCCTTTCTTGGTGGCGGGGTCAGCTTTGATCGCTGCCTCGATCTTGGCGACCATGGCCTTGTCGACCTTGAGAGTCGCCAAGGCGTAAGGCATGGCCTTGAGCGCCTTGAGGGCCTTCTTGGCTGCGGAATACTGCGCCTTGCGCTTCTTGGCCTTGCCGAGGGCTGCCATGGCGGTCTTGAGGGCGGTCGCCCCTTCGGCCAGGGTCGGCTGAACCGCGATCGCGTGCCGGAGAACCGTGTAGTGGCTCTTGGCCCGAGCGATCCCGGCCTTGACCAGCTTCTTGGAAACCTTCCTCTTCTTGCGCTTCTTGGTCCGGGACTGGACCTGCTTGAGCGCGTCCTCGAGCGCGACGGCTTGACCCACCTGCCAGAGGCGAGCGGTGTGCGTCGGCCCGGCACCCGGAAGCTCGGGGGCGTCGGTGGCCTTGGAGTAGTCACGCCAGTGGGCAGGCACGCGGCTGTTCTGGTCGAACAACTCGAAGGCCTTGAGCGGAGGGTGCTGAGCCTCGATCAAGTCGGCGTCGAGGCGCAGGTGGCAGCGGACGCACTGACGAGCCCAGAGGACGAGGTCCTTGGAGTAGTAGAGCCCCTTCTCTTCCCAAAGGCGCCGGCTGGCCGCGTAGGGCTTGGCCGGATCGACTCGAGCCTTCCACTCCTTCGTAGCCCAGTGCTCGGGGGTGTGGCCCTCGAGCCAGCCCGAGGCCGGACCGTGGCAACCGTCGCAGCTGACGCCCTCAGACGCCTTGTAGCCTTGCTGGAGCTTGCGGTTCTCGGACACGCGGCGCTCGCTGCCCTTGGGCAGCCATGCCGGCTTGCCCAACTTGGCGACCATGATTCCGTGGCAAGAGAGGCAGCGAGCGCTCTTGCTCGCCTCGGGGATCTCGTCGTCGTCGTCGTCGTCGTCGTCGTCGTCACCCTCGTCACCCCCGCCGTAGAGGGCCTCCATGATCTCCTCGCTCGAGACCTTGGATCGCCAGCGCGGGTTGGGCGCCTTCTTGTCTTGGAGGCGGCGGAACGCAAACGCGTGCCGATCCTTCTTCGCCCAGACCGGGTATTCCTTGAGGGCCGGGAGGGCGTCGGCAGCCCGGCCGCCCATGCCCTTCTCGTGGCACTTGGTGCACTGCGAGGTCCCCATGTACTTGCCAGGCGTCTCGGGCGGAGCCGCGGTGGATTGGGGGACGCCAAACAAAGTCAGCACGAACACGAAAGCGAGCGCTGTGGCCGTCGCTGCAACGCAGCGGGGGAGAGCCTGGGGCACGGTTCCTCCTGAGTGAAACATCACGATCCGGGGTGAAGGGGCGGGACTATAGCCAGGTCGGTTCGACTGGGTCAATGCGTGCGCGAATCTGTCCCCCGAAGCCGACCTTGTCCCCTAGACGCGGTTAGTATCGCCGGCCTTCAAACAAGGACGGGACGTGGAATCCAGGCGACCAACCCTGACGCAAACCCTGATGCTGCTGGCTCTGGCTCTCGGGTCGGGGCTCGCGATCTCAGGCTGCCCGAGCGAGAGCCGGCTCCGCAACGCCGCCAACACCGCCCAGAGCGGCTCGATGCTGACGGCGGCGGAAGTCGATCAGCTCCTGCTGCGGGCGATCTCGCAGGCGAACAGCACCGGCCAGAGCGCCGCGATCGCGGTCGTCGACCGCGAAGGCGAAGTCCTGGGCGTGTTCCTCATGGCAGCGCGTGACGTCAACGGCGACGGAATCATAGACACCCCGGGCCCGGCCAACGTCGCGGCGGCGATCAGCAAGGCCGCCACGGCGGCTGCGTTCCAGAGCGAGGGCGAAGCCTTCACGACCCGAACGGCCTACTTCATTGTCCAAGGCAACTTCCCCCCGCCCGTTCGTTTCACCGCCGGAGGCCCGCTCTTTGGCGTCCAAGACTCGGGAATGCCCAACAGCGACGCCCACATCATTGCGTTCGACCAAGACGGCAACGCGACCGGAGCGGGAATCACCGGAGAGCTCGGCGGCGTCCCGCTCTACAAGTTCGGAGCCCCCGTCGGCGGGATCGGAGTCGACACGGTCGCACCCGTCCAGACCCTCTCGGGCCAGCCGACGCTCGTGGTCCCCATTCAAGACAACGTCGACGAGCGAATCGCACGCGCTGGCGCGTCCGGGTTCGAGGCCCCTTCGATCATTCAGGCCACGAACGTATTCGTCGACGGGCAGGCCCTGCCCTTCTATGACAACCTCTCGACTCCGCTCCAGGCTCCCACCTTGGCCTCGATCGTGTCCGCGATTCCCGTCACGATCGGCGCCATGGAGCCGAACTTTCCGATCCGCGCGAGCCCGCTCGGGGCCGAGATTCGAGTCTCGAACGAATACGGAATCCGGCCCAGCGCCCGCTTCATTGGGCGAGTCGGCGCCGCGAGTTCGGTCTCATTCCTGGGCACCCTGACCAACATTGATCGCCCCGCGTCCGTCGCGATCAACAGCGCGACGCTGCTCTTCACGGGTGTCCCGATCCTGAACGTCCCGTCGCGAGTCGTGAGCAGCGTCCAAGGCGAGGACCGCTACACAGCGATCGACTCCCTCGAGCCGCTCCCAGGAGCCAGCGGCCTGACCGCGGCAGAGGTCAACACCATCATTGCGGCCGCCGTGAACAACGCGCGGAGCTCCGTCGCCGGAATCCGGCTCCCCCGCGGCTCGTCCGTCACGGTCCACGTGGCCGTCGTCGACCTCCGCGGGAACATTCTCGGCCTCTACCGAATGGCGGACGGGACCCTGTTCAGCAGTGATATCGCGGTCCAGAAGGCCAGGACAGCCGCGTTCTTCAGCACCGACAGCGTCGCGTTCACGGCGCGAGCGATCGGGTTCCTGTCTCAGCCCTACTTCCCGCCGGGAATCGACCCCACACCTCCGGGACCCCTGGCGCGGATTCGCGACATCATCAACCGCGGCAAGATCACCCAAGAGGTGATCCCCTCGTTGCGCCTCCTGACCCCGCCGCCCCGCCTCCCGAGCGACGGGACCACCGACGAGGACCCCACGACGGCTGGGAGCCAGACCTTCGACGACTTCGCTGGCGCCGCGCCTGCTGAGCTCGCGAGCGTCCGCGCGATCCTGGCCGCGACCGGCGGGATCTGCCTGACCATGGACCGCACGGACACAACGCCCAACTTCATTAGCCCAGGCCTCCAGTCGGGCCTAATGACCTTCCCCGGCTCGGTTCCCCTCTATCGCAACGGTCGCCTGATCGGAGCTGTCGGAGTCTCGGGCGACGGCGTCGACGAGGACGACGCGGCCTCCTTCGCAGGCGGGAACTCTGGCTTCCCGGCGCCGATCGGGATCCGCTGCGACGAGCAAGGCGACGGGCCCTTGATTCAAGTCCTGATCGCCAAGCTCGACCTGTTGGTGACCGCGATCCAGGCCCACCCAGATCCCCGGATTCGCAACGTCTACGGCCCGATCATGGCCGCCGAGCGAGACGAAGCCCGCCGCCTGCTCAACACCAACGGACTCCGCGGCATCCGGATTCCCTACGTGAAGCTGCCCAGGAACCCCTCCAAGTTCTAGGGACTCAGTCAGGGACAGACGACGTCGAGCAAGCGGGCGAGATGCGCCGGGGGGACTCCCGAGGGCGCCGCCGTTCGGCGCGTGCCGCCCGCGGAGGGTCCTTTGGAGGCTTCTCCGCTCCTGTCGCGAAACGCATGCGAAACGTTTGTGAGAAGACCGTTCTCGGCCAGCGTCTTGCCAGTCGACCGGGCGCCATATTTGAAAGGAGTTATGTCGAGGTGTGGGGGTTGCAAACAGTTTGCCTGAAGGAAGGAACAACCATGCGCACTCATATGCTTTTCGCTCTTGCTCTCACTCTTCTGCTCGCCCCCAGCCAGGGATGGGCGCAGGAGAACCGGGAGCGACCCCTCTTTGACCCCATTGACCTCTTCAAGCACCCTCCCGTGAGCGAGGGGATCTATCGGCTAAGCGGCGGCACGCGCAATAGCGGGACGACCCGCTACTTCCACCAAGGCCAGGAGAAGCAGCAAATCGACCTTCGCGCAGGGATTGAGTCCGAGCGAGTCGTCCAGGTAATCTCCAACGCTCGCGGGGTGGTCGATCGCGTAGAGGTGACCTACTCGAACGTCATTAACCTGAAGGAGCGGGTCGAGTTCATCTCACGCAAAACGACTGCCGTCTGGGCGGTTGCGAATCGGATCCCTGTCCGCTTGCTTGAGGTTCGCGGACTCGAACCGACCACCTTGCCAGAGGCCGACGTCGCCAAGTTGAAGGAGCTCGTCCGACGGCTCTCGTTGCAAGATGCTGCTGTCGTCCTCGGAGACGACTTGGCCTTCGGGAAGTTACTGCTGGAGGGAGCCCCGAAGCGTGTGCACTCCAAGAGCCGCTGGAAGGTGCCGCTGGCAGTCATGGCCAAGCTCCTTGCGATCGAGGTGGGGACGTTTGACGCAGCGAAATCCAAAGCGCTCGCCCGCTTCCTAATCGTGGAGCGTGACGGCGAGTCTTGGATGCAGATCGACATCAAGGCTAGCTATTCGCTGAATTCGTTCCGCGGGACGCCCCGTGCCGGCGAGCTCAAGAGCCTAATCCGCTTATCAGTTCGGCGCCCGCTACGTAAATGCGGTGGCCGCTCCTTTATGCAGATCAAGAACCAGGTTGTCGGTAGCTTCCAAAAGGACGCAGTGGTTGCCCAGATAGACGCCACCAGCCTAACCACCAGTGAGCTTCGCCCGATCCGCCAGGCTGCTCCGTCGAGGGTCAACGCACTTCGGCGTGACTGACCTCCTGCCGGGCGCGACCGCTGAGGCCACCTCCCTCGTCAGTGCGCGCCCGACTTCTTCCCAGCCGGCTTTTTGGGCGGCTTGTCACGCTTCTTCTGACTCCAGTGGGAGAGCTTGCCCGCGCCTGGGGTCAGCGCGCCCGCGTGATAGTCGTGGCAGAGCTGACAGTCCGAACCGTAGGTCTGGGGCGTGTGACACTCCCGACAACCGCTCGCGGCGAGACCGACCGCGCCGATTTGTCGCCAGCGGGCCGCGGTCTTGAAGTCATTCGGGACACGATCCGCTGGGTCTCGACCGAGCGCCAGTTGGTGGCAGTCGGTGCAAGAGGCGAGCCCGAGGTGGGCCTCGTGAGCGAAGTGGTTCAGGCGCTGTTGGGTCTCCAAAGAGGCGGTCGTGGCGTTCCACTGGATCAGGAGCTTGCCCCCCTCCAGAGACATCGCGTGGCACTTCCCGCAGCGCTCGGCGAAGAGCTCCAACATTGCGGCCTGAGCCCTCGGAGAGGCCTTAGGAGCCAAGTTGAGGAGCTCCTGCAAGAAGGGATCGAGGTGCGTGTAGCCCTCGTAGCGAAGGCCACCATGCTCGTCGCTCGCGACGAAGCGTCCGCCCCCCTGCCAGGCGCCGAGCGCGTCGTTGGCAGGCTCCAGGCGAAGCTCCCGCGTATTTGTGCTGCCCTTCTCGTTCCACCAAGCGTCCTGGAAAGAGCGAAGCTGAGCGCGCGGGAAGACCTTGGCCAGCGGAGCGAGGTCGACCTCGGGACCCAAGCCTAGCCCCTTGCGAAGAGGCTCGAGGTCCCCTGCCGCGAGCGCGTCGAACAGCGCTTGGACTCTCTTGGCGTAAGCCGCAGCCCGCGCGCGACTCGCCTTGACGCTCTTCTTCTTCCGCTTCTTGAGCGCGCTCCTGAGGCCCTTCCGCTTGCGCTCGAGCACCTTTAGGAGGGCCTTGGCCTCGGCGATCCGCTCAGCGTCAGCAGAGGTCTCTTCCTCTTCTTCGTCGCCGTCCTCTTCGTCGCCGTCCTCTTCGTCGCCGCCCTCTTCGTCGCCACCCTCTTCGTCGCCACCCTCCTCGTCGCCACCCTCTTCGTCGTCGCCTTCTTCCTCAGCTTTGTCCTCGAGCGCTTGGAGCCAGGCCTTGAGCGGCTTCAGCTTCTCGGGACCCGCGATGTCTCCCGAGTTGAAGCGCTCGTCTCCGTCCTCGTCTACGGGGGCCAGCGCGAGGAGCTTGTTGTGAATCGAGCGAAGCTGCCCCAGGTCCTCACGAACTTGGGCTAGATCCTCGCCGCCAGCGATCACACCGAGCAGCGAGGGCGCCTCGACGACGTCTTGGAGCGGAGGCAGGAAGGGGCGGATCCGAGGGTCTGCAAACCATGCGACCTCGGGCCCGCTCGGCACCTGGGCGATCTCGATTGGACCGGTCGTCGCTTGGTGACAACGAAGGCACTCACGTTCGTAGGTCCGTGGCTTGAGGACCATGTGGCGACCCAAGGGATCGACCAAGTGGCACTGCGTGCAGGCTGCTCCCTTGGAGAAATCGACCCCGCCCTGCGGATCCGCGGGCGCTAGGCCGTAGCGCTCGTAGTGAGTGCCGTGGGAGAAGACGAGGTTCCCCGCGAGCAGACGCGACCCAAAGCGCCGGAACTCGGGGTGGTCGCCTTCGAACGAGTCGAATCCGACGGTGTGGCAGATCGTGCAGCGGTGCTCGGGGACGTCCTTTTGGAGCGAGGCGTCGACGCCCCGGTGCTCCCCGTGGCAGAGGAGGCAGTCCAACTCGTGCTCGACCCGATAGGCCCCCGTCGCGTCTCGCTGGCCATACTGCTGAGAGAGGAGGGCCGCTCCGCCGAGGATGAGCCCAGGGCTCGGGCGATCGCTGGCGCCCTCCCAGCGGCCTTGGGCGCTCGACTGAAGCGCTGCGAGCGAAGACTCCCCGCCGGTCGCGTTCAGGGTGTGCGCGTAACGCCAGGCCGGCTCCTTGAGCTCATGACAGGCGGCGCACTTGGCGCTATCGACTTTCGTCGTGACCCGCTCCCGCTTGAGCGCGGTGACGGTGATCGAACGCGTCTCACTCGCGACCGCAGCGACGTGACAGTCGGCGCAGGCCAAGGCCGCGTGGTGGGACGAGAGCCCACCAGGCGAGACGACCGCCTCGCGCGTCGGCTCGTGGGCCATTACGAAGGTCAAGATCGCGACCGTCAGGAGGACGACGCCTTTGTTGACCAGGCCCCGCATTCGCCGAATCGTCGGAGCCGGCTGGCAAGCGACCTCGCAGCACTGGGCTCGCCCCTTGTCGTCACGAGTCGGACCCACGCAGTCGCCGCGACCCGGGCGCCCGCAATCTAGCCCTCCGCCGTCGAGTTCAATCGGGGTGCAGGTCCAGCCGCAGGCCCCCTTGCTGCTAGGACCGAAGGCGCAGGGCTCGCCGCAAGCGAGCTTTCCACAGGTCCAGGCGTCGTTAGGCCGCTCGTAGGTGCTGCCCTGATACCCGATCTGCTGCAGGGGCCGGCTCACGAGATTCCTCCAAAGGCGTAGGCCAAGACGACGTGCAGAGCCGAGACAACCAGCAGGCTGTAGGCCAATGGCACGTGGAAGAACAGCCAGTATTTCAAGACCGACATGTGGGCGTATTGGTAATCGAGGTCGTCCTTGCCCGACACGATCTCGCGGAGCTCATGGACCACCTCGACCTCCTCACGTTGGGAGATCTGCTCAAGCGCGTCGAGAGCCCGCAGGAGCTTCTCGCGGTGCCGGTGCGAGCTGAGCAGATGAGCCAGGCCGTTGCGAGTCCCGCTCAGGAAGTCGAGGAGGTGCTCGGTGTAGAAGTCGGGAATCGCCGTCGACTCACCCTCGCGAGCGACGCGAAGGACCACCTCCGCGACGTGCTCCCGTTGAGCCCGAATCAAGACCGGGATCCGCTCGTAGAGCGCTTCTTGGCCGCGATCCGCCATCAGAGCGGGGAAGCGTCGCGAGACGTAGTGGCCAAACACTCCGCTCGCGACCACGCCCACGAACTGAAGCCAGAGGACCGTCTCCAAGATCCCGTCGGGCAACCGAACCCCGACGTGGAGGACGAACGCCCATACGCTCCAGTAGCCGATCACCAGGTGACCCCACAGCCAGTGGCGTGACGCGAAGAACGCAGGCAAGAAGTCGAGCTTCTTGCGCAAGTTGTAGAGCGTCAGAAAGATCATCGCGCCCACAAGCGCCCAGCCCGAAATCAGCGCGGGGTGACTGAGCGCGATCTCGTGGGCCACGTGGATCGCCCAGGTCACGAGCCCCAACAGGGTGAAGATCGCGACGCTAAAGCGCACCGAGCGGACAAAGCTACCGAGCTCTCTGGGCTTGGTGCTCATGCCTACTTTAGCCACTTGGCGAGGCTCTCGAGGGTCCCGATCTCGCTGAGATCGACCCGCCGGAGCGCGTCGTGGGGACAGGCCCGTACGCAGGCCGGATCGCCCGTCGCCTGGTCGTGACAGAGGTCGCACTTGGTCGCGCGCATTTGAGCGTCACCGACGCCGGCCCCACCCGCGAGGGCCTTGGTCAGGATCCGCTCGTTCGGGTCGCGAATCGGAACCATCCGAATGTTGTCGTAGGGGCAGTTGTGGGCGCAGGCGCCGCAGCCAATGCAGGTCGAGTCTTGGATCACGGTCAGCCCGCCGCCGAGCGGGCGGTGGATCGCGCCGGTCGGGCAGTCGATCAGACACACGGGATCCACGCAGTGCATGCAGGCGTTCGCGACCATCAAGTTCCCGTGCGACAGCCCGTGACGAACGAAGCGCGGGTCGCGCTGGTGGGTCGAAGCGCAGCCTGTCACGCAGTCGTCGCACCGGGTGCAGCGGTCGAGATTGATCACCATCGCCTGGGTCCCGTTGACGAGGTGGTTGTCGATCAGGAAGTCACGCAGGTCTGAGGGGACCTCGTCCGCGACGACCTCCAAGCCGTGCAGACCGTCGACGACGGTCTCTGCGCGTTCGACGAGCGCTCGGAGGTCCTCTTCGCGATAGGTGGGAAGCACGAAGCGCTCGAGGATCGAGGTCGGAAAGAAGACCGTGTCCGCATATCCGACCGCGCGCAGCGTGTAGGGGAGCGTCATTCGAGGGGCGGACTGGTCGTTGTCCGCGGTCAACTCGTCCCGCTTCGAGAGGTAGTTCTCGATCACCTCCTCGAGACCGTAGCCGTAGGGCGACTCGGGGCGGATATAGCTGACGGTTCGCTCGCCCTGGTCGGTCTCCTGGGTCAAGCGGGAGAAGCCCGCCCGAATCATGTAGACGCCGTTGGGGTAGTGACCCTCGCTCGCGATCAAGGGCTGGGTCGCGAGGCGCTTGCTCCAGTGCGTGCCCGTGAACTCCTCGTCGTCGGCGCGCTCGAACCAGTGGAACTTCCCAAAGCTCAGGAACTCCGTGACCTTGACGATCTCCTCGAGCGCGAGGGTGTGAATCACCCGATCGATGAGGGGTGTCGCGTCGCCCTGGAAGCGGTGGCTGCCGACTTCACGCGAGTCGGGCTCCCGCTCGTCCCGCGTCGGGAGCGTCCAGCGCCAGTCTTGTTCGCTGCCGCCGGGCCGCGTGAACACGACGACTTTCCGGCTCGGCTCACGGCGGAGGTATTCCCGGCGCGTGAGCTGCGCCTCGATCGCAGCGCAGCTCGCCTCTTCGGGGAGCCCCTGTCCGTCCTCAGCCTCGCAGTGATACGCCTTGATCCCGCCGATCCCGTTGTGAACGGGAGACTCCGCGAGGAGGCTCACGGAGAGCGAGCTCGTCCCGGGAGCCGCCGGCGCGTCCGCGGCTAGGAACATGATCCAGTAGCAATCGCTGATCTGGATCTTGGCGTTGGGGAACATCACGGTCTGGGTCGCGACCCGAGTTCCGTCTAGGACCGTGCCGTGGCGCGAGAGATTGCGCAGATACCAGCGGCCATGCGAGAGGTGCAGCTCGACGTGGTGCTCGGAGAGCGAGGGACGACTGGGGAGGCGCAGGTCGTTGTCGCTCGCGGCCCCGATCCTAAACATCGTCGCGTCGGCGGGGATCTCGACGTAGACGTCTTCTCCCGCTTTCCAGACCCTCAACCGGCAACGGAGCGGGAGGGGCGCGACCGCAGGAATCTGGAAGATCCGCGCCTCGCCCTCAACGACCCGCGGGGCCCGCCAGCCCAACTCGTGGCGGAACAGAGCGTTCACCTCGCAGGCCTGAAGCCGTCGTCGGATCGACTCGGTGTCCCCGACGCCGGAGAACAACCCGGTCCTGAACACATAGGCCCGCCGACTGCTGTCGCGGTATCGCTCCTCGATGTATTCCTGGAAGCCCTCGTCCTCGTTGACCAAGTCGCGGAGGCCTTGCCAGCGGATCTCGAGGAGCCGGACCTCGTCCGTGTCTGGAACCACCGTCGCGGTCCGAGGCGAACGGGTCAGGGCCCCGATCTCGCCGAACACTTCGCCCTCGCGAAGCGTGTGGTCCTTGTTGATCGCTTCGAGTCGGTCGAAGCGGGGGAGTTTGATCGGAACCGGGGCTCGCGAAGCGCGCGCCGCCGCGTAGCGAGCCTCTAGCTCTGGTTTGCGAACCTCTCGGCCTGGGCTCGCCCAGAGCCAGCGCTTGAGGAGGCCGAACCAGCCCTTGCGTCGTCCCTCCGCCGAGCCATAGGAAGAGGACGTCTCGCGAGCCTGCTCGTCGGACTGAATCATGATCCGCACGCGCCCGTTGAGGATCAGGTAGGCCGTGCCGCCGTAGTCCCCTTGGCGAACGATCACGTCGCGCTGCTCGCCCTTGCGAGTGAAAGTCCTGACGCGAGTCTCGCGCACGAGAAGCTCACAGAGCCGGACCGCCCCAGCCTCGTCGTCGTCGAGCGCGAACCGATCGAGCATTCCGTTGAAGGGAGCGACCGAGAGGATCTCGCGGACGTAGGCGTGGGCCTCGAGGAGCGCTTCGCGCTCGCTCTGTTTCTTGCTGTAGCTCTTGGGAGCGTTGCTCAGGTTGCCAAAGGCCAGCTCCTGGAGACGACCCTCGAGTCGCGACCGCTCCTGAGCCGAGACCCGGAGCTGAGCGCGCAGCCGACGCAAGCGCTCGACCTCCTCCGAAACGAGGCCCTTCTCGGCCTTCTCCCTGAGAGCATCAAGGTCTCGCTTCATGGCGAGCAAGTCGCGCAGATAGTCGAGGCGAGCTCGTCCCGCTTCCGAGAGGTGCTCCTCTGCGCTCTTCTCCAAGACGTCCTGCTCGCGAATGCTGACGAGCCGCACGCGAGCCAGACCCAAGGCGACGCGCTCCTTGGGGGTCAAGGCAGCTTCGACTTCGTCTCGGCTGTCGAGGAGCCGAGCTCGTTTGATGACGAGCTGCTCGTCGCGAGACAGGCTCTGCTCCGCGTTGGCGCGCAGGCTCGCGATCTCGGCGTCAGAGGCCTTGTGGGCGGCGCTGCCTTGGAGACGCTCTCGCTCGACCTTGCTCAAGGAAGCCGCGGCACGAGCCTCGAGTTCAGCTTCCTCGACTTGGGCCCGGTGCTCACCAGACAGGCTCAAGAGCGCCTTCTGCTCGTATCGCTCTCGCTCGAGTTGAAGCCCGTTGCGATCCTCAGGGCTCGTCGGCAGGGAGGCTTCGAAGGACGAGAGCTCAGCCCGCTGCTCGGGAGTGAGCGAGCTCCACGCCTTCGCCTCGAGGTCCGCCTTAGCCTTGATCACGCCAGCGCGCTCGGCCTCGTTCTTGGCCCCCGCCCGACGAGCCCGCAGCAGCTTGTCACGCATGACTGGGTCTAGGTGCAGCTCTGCGCTCTCGACGTGGCCGAGCAGGCTCCGCTCGAGCTCGGGGAGGCTCTCAAGCTCCTCCTCGGAAGCCGCCGCCCCGATCGCTCGCGCCAACCGGAGCTGCTCCTCGTGGGTCAAGGTCTGAGCGGCCTTGGACTCGAGCGCCTCGCATTCGGTGCCCAGGCGCTTGCGCTCGGCCGGCTCCAGGTCAGCGTAAAGCCAGAGCCGAATCCGAGCCCGGGTCATGCGCTCTAGCTCGTAGTCGTCGAGCCCCTTCTCTGCCAACTGAAAGGCGGCCCGGAGCCCCGGATCGAAGGGGTAGTCCTCACGCGTGGCTTGGCGAATCGCTTGGAACACAGCTACTCCTAAGCCCCGAGCACGAGGGTCGCGGAGGCGGGGGTCGCCACGCAGGGCAAGCAGTGCCCTGGCTTGACTTTCCAGTCGGGGTCCTTGGCGTAACGGACCCGCCCATTCACGAGGCTGACCTCGCACTCGCCGCACTTGCCGATCTTGCAGGTGCTGGGAATTCGAACTTTGACCGACGCTGCCAGCCCGAGCAGGTTGCGGTGGTCGGGGTCCCAATCGGCGCTCTTGCCCGCGACGTCGAAGGTCACCTTGCTCACACCAGAGGCCTCGGGCTCCGCGATCGCGTCCAGGCTCTCGCGATCGAAGACTTCGAAGTGCACCTTCTCTGGCGAGACTCCCCACGCCTCCAGGTCGTGCTTGGCCTCGCGGAGGAGGAGCGCGGCCCCGCTCACGTAGAACTCAGCCGAAGTCGAGAAGTGCTTGGGGACCTCCCGCTTGATCCAGGCCACGGCTTGGCGCCCCTCACGGAAGGTCACCCGGCCCTCCGTCTCTGGCTCTTCCTCGCTAGAGACCTTGGGAAGTCGCCGGCTGACTTTCTCGGTGTTGGTCTCGCCGTGGGCAAAGGAGAGCCAGATCCGGAGTCGCCCCTTGGGGTCGTTCTCTGCCATTTTCAGGATCGGAGCCAGGAGGGTGTGGAGGTCGTCGTCGTTAGTGATCTCGAGAAACAGGTAAGCCTCGCGAGAGCTCGTGCTGCGCGCGATCGACTCGAACATGCAGATCAAGGGCACGGCGTGGATCCCCCAGCCGACCAACACGGCTGGCCCTAGGTCCGCCTCGTTGAGGTGGAAGTCCCCCTGAGGGATCGTCACGTCGAGGACCGTCCGCTCGGAGACGCGGTCGAGGAGATAGCTTGAGACGACGCCTGGCGGATAAGTCATGTGCGTGACCGGATCGATCGCCCCTGGCACGCGACCGACGGTGATCTGATATGCGCCGCCCGAGTCGACCTCGCTAAGCGAGTAGCAGCGGCTGAGTAGGTTCGCTTCCCCGGGCAGGTCGACCCGAATCTGGAGGTATTGGCCCGCCTTGAAGGTCGGCAGCTCGAGCAGGGCTTGCTTGGGGATCCTGTGAGTCGCCCGCGACACCGCCAGGTCTATCGAGGGGAGGCTGAAGGGCTTGATCCGAAACGTCGCCATGTTCCCGAAGGAGTCTTCCTCGGTTCGCCCAACGACCTGGAACTTGCGGTATCCCGCCCAAGAGCGCTCGGCCTGCGTCTCGAGCACTGCGACCCGCTCGCGCTCCGCGATCACGCTCCGCTCGTGGCGGGCACGCTCGGCGTCGAGGTGGCGCAAGCTCCGCCAGGACCAACGAAGCGTGAACCCCAGGACTCCCAGGCTCCCGACCAAGCTCAACGCGCCCAGCGCGAGCGGAAGCGGGAGCGCCTCGAGAAACAGGAACACTTCGTTCATGCCTGCAGCTCCAGGCGCGTGCAGTCCGGGTGAGGAACCGCGACGCAAGGTAGACAGCAGCCGGCGGTCGGCTGAAAGGGGAGCGGAGAGCGAGTGTGGTTGACCCGGCCGGCCAGAATCGGAGTCTGGCAGTCGCCGCAGGCCCCGACTCCGCACGTGCCCCGAATCTGGACGCCGTTGGCCTTGCCGAGGCGCTGAAGATCGCGGCGCCAGCCCTCCCAAGCCATGTTCTTAGACGAGCCGCCCTTGGTGAACACGACGTCGCAGTTCGTCTCGGCCACCTCGCTCATGGCGTCGTGACTGTCGGCGCCGAACTCTTCGTAGTGAATCCGTCGCGCGGGGACGCCCTTCGCGGTCAGGTCTTCCCGGAGCCCCTTCATGAAGGGCCCGGGTCCGCACATATAGAAGTGGGCCTCGGCCTTGAACTGAGGCGTCATAGCGTCCCAGATCCAACCCTTGACGCTGATTCGCCCCGGCTCGTAGACAATGGGTGGATCGACACCGGTCGCGCGCAGCCTGCGAGAGGCCTCGCACAACAGACGGTCCGAGCCGTCCTCGCCGCCGATCAGGACGACCTGCTCGTTCTCGTCGACCGACTCCTTGACCCGGCTCAGGCAATAGAAGAGCCGCTGATACTCGCTGACCTGGCTGTCGATCCGAATCAAGGCCGATTGGTCCCCTGCGTTGTCCATCAACTCGGCGCCGCCGCGAACCCCATAGAACAGCCACACCGGGCGGCTCGGCTGCCGAGCCACGATCTCTTCCCACATGCAGAGCATGGGCGTAATGCCAACCCCACCTCCAAACAACACGGCCGGCGCCTCGTCCTCGAGCGAGAGCCCAAAGTCGGGGCAGCACTGGGGAGCCATAATGTCTATGACCGAGCCCTCGTGAATGTGGTCGTGCACGAAGTTGCTGACCACGCCCGCCGGGTAGACCTTCCCGGTCTTCCTGTCGACGACCTCAGGGACCCGCTTGATCGAGAGGCGGTAGTAGTCCTTGCGGAACGCGCCCGAGATCGAATAGCTCCTGGACTCTGGCCCTTGGTCCGGGATCTCGACACGAATGTTGAGGTAGGCCCCAGGAACGAAGGGGGGGAGGCGGCGCCCGTCGATCGGAGAGAAGTAGAACGATGCCGTCTCGTCCTTGGAGTCCTCGATCACCTTCTTGACGACCCGGAATTTCCGGTAGCCCTCCCAGGCCAGGTCGGGCTCTTCTTCGCTTCGTGCGGGGCGAATCCGCGCCTCTCGCAGCCGAATCACGAACCCGTCAGTGGTCAGCGCCAGCTCTCTCCATCCTCGGCGCACGCGTCGACGCGTACCCACGAACACGACCCCTGCGAGGCAAATCGCAAACAGAGCAAGAACCGGGAACAGGAGGGCGAGAGGGTCCATGGGGGCGCCAGGGAAAAGGAGTGTTGGAGGGAGAGGAAGTGTCCTCACACGGGCGACGGATCTTACTCGCCGTCCCTCCGCCTAGACAGTGCCCCTTGATGCTCTCAATGGACCGCTCGGGACCCCTGACGGTTCGGCTCGATCCCAGTTAGCGGATCCGGGAGGTCGTCTTGAGCAACAGGCGACGAGTGGTCCAAACCCAGGCGGCAATGGTGAACGGCCCTGCCCAGGCTCCGTTCGGGGGCTTTTTGGACGCTCAGGAAGAGTAGAGTCGCGCCCCGTGGATCGAATCGGTGACTTCCAACTCGTGCGACCCCTGGGCGAGGGGGGAATGGGGCTCGTGTTCGCGGCCAACTGCCCGCGCTTTGAGGGCACGATCGCGCTCAAGGTCCTCCGCCCGGAATCGGACGCGCTCGAGGTCAAGCGCTTTCAAGCCGAAGCTCGGGCCGTCGCACGCCTCGAGCATCCCAACATTGTGCGGGTGTTCGAGCAGCGCCAGAGCCCCGAGGGCCACCACTACATGGCCATGGAGCTCGTGGTGGGGGAGTCGATCGACGCCCGCGTGCTCCGCGAGGGCCCAATGCCACCCGAGCGAGCAGCCGAGCTGGGGGCCGCCATGGCCAGCGCGCTGACCTGCGCGCATGAAGCGGGAGTGCTCCACCGAGACCTCAAGCCTCACAACGTCCTGATCGACGCCGCCGGCCACGTCCGACTCACCGACTTCGGCCTCGCCAAGATCGCTGGCGCCGAGGCCCTGACGCGGACCGGACAGGTGCTCGGGACCCCAGCCTACATGTCCCCCGAGCAGGCCCTCGCCGAGCGTGAGCGGATCGACGTCCGCACGGACGTCTACGGCCTCGGTGCGACGCTGTACCACATTCTGACCGGCCGACTCCCCTTCCAGGGCAAGGGCGTGACCGCAGTCCTGACCAAGATCGTGAGCGCTCCGCCCAAGCCACTCCGAGAGATTCGCCCGGAGATTCCCGAGGCGCTCGAGAGGATCGTGCTCCGCTGCATGAGCAAGGAGAGCGAGAAGCGGTTCCAGAGCGCCGCCGACCTCCAGGCGGCCCTTGAGAGCCACCTCCGCGGAGGAGGATTCTTCACCCGGCTGTTCAATCGGTTCCGCTCGTAAGACATTGCCACCCCGACTAGCCTTGGGACACCCTGGTAAGTAGAGTCTTCGCCCCGAAGAGGGGTCTTTCATGATGTCAGCGCGTGCGACGGTCGCGATCGTCGCTATTTGCTTGGGCGGAGTTGCCTTCGCCCAAGAGGGCGAGGCTCCTCCAGCGTCACAGGCTCCCGCGAGCCCTGAAGCGCCCGCCCTCTCTGCCGAAGGCAGGGATGTGCTGGTCTCATTCCAAGCTGTGGAGGGCGCGACCAGCGTCCGCGTCGAGCGCGCAAACCCAGACGGTGCGTTCACCGCGCTGGGAGAAGTCGCGCCGAGCGCCGCCGAACCAGACTCGGGGCTCTCTTACCGAGATCCCGACCGCGAACCGGGATCGACCCTGCGGTATCGCCTCGTCGCTCTCAACGCAGCGGGCGCCTCGGAGCCCTCCGAAGAGGTCGAAATCCGCCTCGTCCGGGCCCCGGGCGAAGTCCGGGTCGAGCCGGACGCCGACGAGCCTGGCGCGCTGCGAATCTTCTGGATCGACACGGACTCCGCGGTGCGCAAGTGGGCGATCGAGCGCCGAACCGTCCACGAGGCCCGCGGTCCCTGGGAAGTCACCGACCCCCCTCGCGCGGGCTCAGCACGCGTCGTGGGAACCAAGAAGCGGAAGAAGAAGAAGAAGAAGAAGGAAGAGGGTGAAGACCGACCCCCTCGCTGGATCCCCGGCCAGCCCAAGCCAGAGGGGCCCCAGAAACCGACCGGCCCGGAGCTCAGCTACCGAGACCGAAGCGTCGACGCCAACGTGCTCTATGAGTATCGAGTCGTCGCGCTCGGAAGCGACAGCGTCGCCCCCTCCGCGATCGCCCACTCCGCGCCCAGCCAGGCGCCCAAGCCCCCTGAAGACCTCCTCAGCGGCGCGTTCAGCGTCGACCAAATCGTCCTCCGCTGGACCCGCGGCTCAGACGACGTCGAGGGCTACCGAGTCGAGCGTCGCGCCCCCGGATCCAAGGCGTGGAAAACTCACGGAGAGCCGCTCCCGCCCTGGCAAACGAGCTACGCCGACGGGGTCGGCCCCGGGGACGCCTTCGAATACCGGGTCCTCGCCGTCAACGCCCTCGGCGAGGCGTCGAGCGAGCCCGCGGGCGCCCGGACACCGACTCGGGGCCCCTCAGCGCAGGGTCTGACCGGACCCTCGCGAATTCACCGCGGCCCGACCGCCGTCCCCTACACCGGCGACGCGCGGCCCAAGGTCCTCCAGGAACACTTCTCGCCCCTCCCGGATCGCTGGCGGATCACGTTCCCCGAGTGGAACCGGTACCCCGAAGGCCTCGCCGATCCTGAGGAGTCCCCCTACGAGGAGGGCAGCGGCCTCAACCCCTACACCCAAAACGTGATCAAGGGCGACTACCCGATCCTAGGCAACGACATCTTTGTCGTCCTCGAGGGACAGATTGACACGCTCGTTGAAGGACGAGCGTTCCCCTTCCCGAGCGGGGTCAGCACCCGCAGCAAGCGCAGCGAAGACTTCTTCGGCGACTTCGACCAGTTCCTCTACAACCAGAACTTCGTCCTCTCGGCCGAAGTGTTCCAAGGCAACACCGCCTTTCGACCCAAGGACGCCTCGTTCAAAGTGACCGCGGTCGGGAACATTAACTACCTCAAGGCGTTTGAGGACAACCTCGTCAACATTGACGTCCGCGAGGGAGACGACCGCCTCGACGGCCACATAGGTCTTCAGGAACTCCTGATCGACAAGCACATCGTCGACCTCGGCCCGAACTACGACTTCGTGGCCCTGATCGCCGGTATCCAGCGCTTCCAGAGCGACTTCCGCGGGTTCATGTTCGCGGACAACAACCTCGGCGTCCGGCTCCAGACCAACTACCTGAGCAACCGACTCCAGCTCAACCTGGCCTGGTTCCACCAGCTCGAGAAGGACACCAACAGCGGGCTCAACCTCTACGAGTTCCGCAACCAAAACGTGTTCGTGGCCAATCTCTACATTCAAGACGCGTTCAAGGAGATCGGCAACGCCCTGCTCGGACACGACGTGCTCGGCTACACGCTCCTGTTCAACTACCACTACAACTGGGACAACGGCGGGCGCCACTACGACACCAACGACTTCCTCCTCCGCCCCGCCAAGATCGGCCAGGCAGGCGGCGCGGTCGGCGGCGTCCGGGACAAGGACGTCAATGTCCACTACGTCGGCTTCGGCGGCGAAGGGCACATCGGCCCGATCAACCTCAGCCACCAGTACTACCTCGCGGTCGGCGAGACGACGGTCAACGAGATCTCGGGCAAGAAACAAAACGTCCTCGCCCACTTCTTCGCGATCGAGGCCTCGATCGACCTCGACTGGCTCCGATTCAAGGCCTCCTACCTCTACGCGTCGGGCGACCCGAACCCCAGCAACAACACCGCGAGCGGGTTCTCCGCGATCTTCGACAACCCCTTCTTCGCGGGCTCTGGATTCAGCTACTTCAACCGCCAGAACATTCCGCTCGTCCAGACCGGAGTCCAGCTCACGAACCGGCTCAGCCTGTTGCCTGACCTCCGCTCGAGCAAGCTCGAGGGCGCGAGCAACTTCGTCAACCCTGGACTCCACTTAATCAACTTCGGGCTCAGCGCGCGGGTGACGCCCAAGCTGTTCGTCGACGCGAACGTCAACTTCCTGTTCTTCGACACAACCGAGTCTCTCCAATACGTGCTCGTCCAGGACAATATCGACAGCCAGATCGGGGTCGATTACAGCCTCGGGATTCAATACCGCCCCTTCCTGACGGACAACGTGATCGTGACCGCCGGAGGGAGCGCGCTCGTTCCTGGGTCTGGCTTCCGCCAGATCTACACCGGGCAGACCCTCTACTCGGGCTTCTTGGCCCTGACCCTCACCTACTAGGACGGCAAGCAACGTGGAACGACGCGACCTCGCCGACCCTCGCCCCGGCTTCAGCAAAGCCCTGGCAGGCTCCGCCCTCGGCCTCGCAGCCTTGGTGACGCTTATCTCGTGCACAAACGCGGTCCTGCCGCCCGAGCGCGCTCTCCCCGAGTCACCGACGGGCGGAACGGTCCTGGTCTGGAACGCCAGCCAGGAGCGCTACGTCTCGGTTCAGACGAGCGACTACCCGATCGAAGTTCGCTCCTTTGGCTGCGTGACCTGCCACGTCGGCCAACACGAGCCCCACCCCGGTACCGCGCTCGAGAGCGCGATCGGCTGCACGGACTGCCACGGCGGCGTGGGCTGGGTCACGACCCAGAGCATGGCCCAAATCCTCGAGCCCGACGGCCTGCCTGCCTTCCTGAGCGAAGTCGGCATCAGCGACGTCTCGAGTGATTCCATGTTGAGTCGCCTCGCGACCCGCGGCTTCCAGCAAGTCAGCAACTTCGACGCGGCCAAAGACGCGGCCCACATTCACCGCCCGACCGACGCCACCCTCGGCCGCTGGTCGAGCCGGACCGGCGGCGACCGGATCAGCTCGGGCAACCCCGAGATCGCCTACGGGGTCCAACTCGCAGAGGACTGGGAGTTCATTCGGTTCGTGAACCCGGGCGATCTGCGCGTCGCCTCGCTCTCCTGCGGAACCGTGAGTTGTCACGCCGAGACGGTGATCAAGGTCCAGAAGAGCATGATGGCGACCGCGCCCATGCTCTGGCAGGCGGCCCTCTACAACAACGGCGCCTACCCGCTCAAGCAGGCCCGCTTCGGCGAGAGCTACGATCCCCACGGCCAGCCTCAGAGCGTGCTCGGCTCGCTCCCCGAGGACCCGATCGAGCGCGCCGAGGCGCAGCTTGGTCGCGGCGAGTTGGCTCGTCTCGATCCCCTCCCGCGGTTCGAGATCACTCAACCCAGCAACATTCTCCGGATCTTCGAGCGCGGGCAGCGACGCCCGCTCCTGCTCGGACTCCCGACGCCGGGCTTCTTCGGCGGCCCGCTCGAGGAAGAGCCGGGGCGCCCGCTCAACCGCCTCAGCCAACGCGGACTCGGGACCCTGAACCGAATCGATCCAGTCTGGCTCAACCTCCAGCGGACGCGACTGATGGACCCGACGCTGAACATGCTGGGGACCAACGATCACCCCGGCGACTTCCGCTCGAGCGGCTGCACGGGCTGCCACATGGTCTATGCCAACGACCGCGACCCCCTCAACGCGCTCCGCGCCGACGGCTGGGGCACGCGCAGCGAGGACAAGCGCTACGCGAAGTACGCTCACCACCAAGGCCCGACGGCCTACGACGAGCACGGCACCGACGGTCGCCCTCGCGTCCTCGTTCCAGGTGGACGCGACGCGAACGATCCCGATCTGCGCATCCCCGCCGACGAACCCGGCCACCCGATCCGCCACGAGCTGACCAACGCGATTCCCTCGTCCCAGTGCGTCTCGTGTCACATGCACCCGGGCACCGCGGTCGAGCAGTCCTTCCTCGGTTACATGTGGTGGGACCTCGAGACCGACGCCGAGAGCATCTGGCCCAAGGAGCAGGTCAACCCGACGCCCGAGCTCGAAATGGCCGTGCTGGCGCATAACCCCGAGGGGAGCACCCCCCGGCGCGTCCCGCCCCTGCCGCCCAACCTCGACGCAAACGTCCGAGCGAAGCTCATGGCCGAGGCCCACGGCAACGAGGCCGAGGCTCGCGACCTTTACTACCGGCGAGAGCTCCTCGGCAAGCGCTTCGGCTCCAAGGAGTTCAACGCGGAGCTCAAGAACATGCAACTCGGCGACTTCAAGGGCCACGGGTTCTTGTTCCGCGCCGTGTTCAAGCGTGACGCGAAGGGCACGATCCAACGCAAGCGCGCCCTGACCTGGGTCGAGACCGCAGACGGTCCTCACCTCCTGGCCTGCGGTCCCCGGATCAGGCCCGAGAGCGCTGACGACGAAGGCGACGACGACGAAGGCGACGACGACGACGACGACGAC
>JAESQQ010000803.1 GCA_016765095.1 Planctomycetota bacterium
GGCCAGAGCCGAGCAGGAGGGCCGCGAGGGCAGCGGCCAGCAGGAACGCGCTCACGAGGAGCGCGCGCCGGGCTCGAATCGAGACCCGCTCGGGGTGTGCGACTTGAATCAGGGCCCAGACGACGAGCAGCCCACCCAGGACGCGAGTCGTGACTCCCAAGGGGTAGGTCGAACCGTCGGGTAGGAGCCACCCGAGCGGTAACCCAACGGCCAGCACGACGACGCCCAAGGCCAGGAGGCTCGCCCAAAGCGGGGGGAGACTCGGAGCAGGCGGGGCAGGAGCTGGAAGTCCGGCGGCCGAGTCCGAGGGAGTCTCGGGAAGAACTGGGGGAGCGTTGGCGGTTTCCACGAGGGCCATTACACCCTTAACCGGGCCCACCCTCCAGCGAGCGCGAACGCTCCTCCCTTGGGCTCGAACCATCCTCCCGCGCGGATAGACTGTGCGCCCCTACACCCCGCGCCAACCCGCGCGGCGACGAGAAAGGACTGGCCATGAGCACCTCCTTCGGCAGCGATCGAACCGGCGAAGACCTCGAACAGCTCTGCTGCGACGCGATTCGCGTCCTCGCTATGGATGCCGTCGAGGCCGCAGGCTGCGGTCACCCCGGGATGCCCATGGGGATGGCTGACGCGGCCCACGTCCTCTGGACTCAGTTTCTGCGGATCGACCCCCAAGACCCCAACTGGCTCGCGCGCGATCGGTTCGTCCTCTCCGCCGGCCACGGCTCGATGCTCCTCTACTCGCTCCTCCACTTGGGCGGATTCGGGCTGACCCTCGACGACTTGAAGTCGTTCCGTCAGCCGCACAGCAAGACCCCCGGCCACCCTGAGAACTTCGAGACCCCAGGCGTCGAGACGACGACCGGGCCGCTCGGGCAGGGCTTTAGCAACGGCGTCGGAATGGCCATGGCGGAGCGGCACCTCGCCGCGCGCTTCCCCGACCTCTCCGACGCCATGGCGCATACGACCTACGTGATCGCAGGCGACGGCGACTTGATGGAGGGGGTCGCGAGTGAGGCCGCGAGCCTGGCCGGACACCTCGGCCTCGGCCGGCTGGTCGTGCTCTACGACGACAACCAGATCACGATCGACGGGCGAACCGACATCTCGTTCACCGAAGACGTGCTCAAGCGCTTCGACGCCTACGGCTGGGCGACGAGCCGAATCGACGGCCACGACCGTGCCGCGGTCCAAGCCGCCCTGACCGCTGCCCAAGGCAGCGATCGCCCGGTCCTGATCGCTTGCCGCACGATCATTGGCAAGGGTGCCCCGACCAAGCAAGACACCTCAGGCATTCACGGGAGCAAACTCGGCTCGAGCGAGCTCCAGGCCACGAAGGAAAAGCTGGGCTGGCCACAAGACGCGTTCCTTGTCCCCGACGCGGTCCGCGCACGCTGGAAGGAGCGCCAGAGCGGCTGGAGCGATGCTCGCCAAGCCTGGAACACCCGCTGGAGCGAGCTCTCCGCTAGCCACGCCGACGCGAGCGCAGAGCTCGATCGCTGGTTGAGCGGCAAGCTCGACTTGAGCGCCGTCAGCTGGCCGACTTTCGAGGTCGGCGCCAAGATCGCCACCCGAGGGGCCTCCGGCCAGGTGATCAACGCCCTCGCAGCCGCCGTCCCCAACCTGATCAGTGGGAGCGCCGACCTCGCTGGATCCGTCAAGACGGATATCAAGGGCTCGGAGGATTTCCAAGCGAACAACTACGCGGGCCGGAACATTCGCTACGGGGTCCGCGAGCACGCGATGGCGGCCGCCATGAACGGAATCGCCCTCCACGGGGGCCTGATCCCAATCGGCGGAACCTTCCTCGTGTTCAGCGACTACAGCCGCCCCTCGATCCGGCTCTCCGCGCTCATGAAGCTCCACGCGATCCAAGTCCTGACGCACGACAGCGTGTTCCTAGGCGAGGACGGCCCGACTCACCAGCCGGTCGAGCACTACATGGCGCTCCGCGCGATCCCTCAGTTCAACTTCTGGCGTCCGGCCGACGCCCGCGAGACCGCTGTGGCCTGGCGCTGCATGCTCGAGCGCAAGGAACCGCACGGGATCTCGCTCACACGCCAAAGCGTCCCCGTCCTCGAGGGAACGGGCGAAGGCGCGCGCCGAGGCGGCTACGTCGTGGCTGACTCCCAAGGCGAACCCGACTTGATCCTGATCGCGACGGGCTCCGAAGTCTCGCTCGCGATCGAAGTCGCGCAGTCAATCAAGGACATTAGCTGCCGAGTCGTCTCGATCCCCTGCTGGGAAGTCTTCGACGAGCAAGGCCCCGACTACCGAGACGAGATCCTCCCGCCGACCTGCGGGGCGCGAGTCTCGATCGAGTCCGGCGTGACCTTCGGCTGGGACCGCTACGTCGGCGGAATGGGCATGAAGATCGGAATCGACCGCTTCGGCGCGTCGGCCCCCCTCGCTGACCTCCAGAAGATGTTCGGCATGACCTGCGAACAAGTCGTCAGCCGCGTGCGCACCTACCTCAGCGATTCTGTTCTCTAGCCCGGTCCCTTGCGGCCGTGGTCTCGGATCCGGATCGCCTTTCGTCGCACAAGGCGGCTCCAACGGCGGAGGTCGGCTTCTGAGTCTAGGTATCGGCGGAGGAAGCGGATTCGCTCCCGCTCGCTGAGCCATTCGAGGGAGTAATCGAGCGCGGCGAGGTCCTTGATCCTCCAGCGGCGGCCTGCCCCTCCTGCGCGGCGACCGACCCGCTCGCAATCGAGGAACCCGAGGCCCTCCTTGGGGGAGAGGAAGAGGTTGCAGGCGTAGAGGTCGCGGTGCCAGAACCCCTCGGCGTGCAGCCGTCGGACCAAGAGCGCGATTCGATCAATCAGCGCGCGCCGGACCGCAGGTTCGTGCGGGACGGGGACCTCAGAGAGGGGCTGACCCGAGAGCTCGGCCAGCGCCACAAAGCTCCGTTGCACCCCACCTTGGCGGTCCTCGCCGGCCGCCAGCGGAAGCGGGACACGAAACCCAGCAGCGCTCAACGCGAGGAGGTTAGCCAGCTCGCGAGGGCCGGAGTAAACCGGAGGGTTGAGCTTGAGCGCGCCACGGAGCGCGACTCCGAGAGGTCGGAACTGATAACGCTTGACAAAAACAGTCCCGCTTGGACCTCTCAGGGTGACCAGTGACTTGACCGGACCGCGGGGTCGACCGCCGTGAGCGAAGGCAGCCGCGACGCTCCTGAGCCCGGCCGCCTCGAGCCAGCCCTCTCCGGCGAGGGCTTGGACACGCCCCTCGTCGCAGAGCTGATACCCCTCCGCTGGGGGGAGGTCGCGTCTCACGAAAGGAGGAGATAGATCCAGGGGAGATAGACCATCGAAGCGACGAAGAACCCGATCAAGAGCGGCGCCATGTTGGCAGCCCAGTATCGCCTGATCGTCGCCTTGAACTGAGCCACGTCGCCCGCGTCTCGGACGCGGTCTCCGCGCCGATACTTGGCGACCTCGCGTCGAAGCTCGTCGACGGTTTGGTAGCGAACCTCAGCGTCCTTCTCGATCGCCTTGAACACGATCGCGTCTAGGGCGGGGCGCAGCTTTTCGTTGAGCGAAGTCGGCTTGGGCGGATCGGTGTTGATGATCTTGTGCGTGACCTCGCCTGCGGTCTGACCCTGGAAGGGGCGGACGCCCGTCATTAGCTCGTAGAGGATCACCCCGAGCGCGAACACGTCGACGCGTGTGTCGACGTCCTTGGGGCTCTTGATCTGCTCCGGCGCCATGTAGTAAGGCGTGCCGAGGGCGGCCCCGGTCTTGGTCAACTCGAGGCTCTCGTCGGAGAGCTTCGCGAGCCCAAAGTCGAGAACGAAGGCCGTGTTGTCCGCGTTGAGGAGGACGTTGGCCGGCTTGAGGTCGCGGTGAATCACGTTCCGCTCGTGAGCGTGGGCGACCCCCTCGCAGATCTGGACGAACACGTCGAGCTTCTCGCGAGGGCTCATGTCGTCGTTGTTGATCGCCTCCTTGAGCTCTCGCCCGACGATGTAGTCCATGGCGTAGAAGTCGTAGGGGCCCTTGCGGCCGAAGTCGTGGACCGCGACGATGTTGGGGTGGGTCAGTCTCCGGAGCGCCTCGACTTCGCGCTGGAATCGGATTCGGCGCTTGCTCGAGCCACCTGAGTTCCCGACATGAAGCGTCTTGAGCGCGAAGCTGTCCTCGGTCCCGATCTTCTGAGCCTCGTAGATCACGCCCATTCCGCCCCGACCGATCTCACGAACGAGACGGAAGTTGCCGAACACGTCGCCAGGCTCGGGGGCGCGCTCGAGCGACCACTCCTCGCCCTCCTCGCCGTCGTCCTCTGGCTCCTCGAAGAACTCGGCATCTCGATCGGCGTGGTTATCGGAGATCAGGTCCAACTCCGAGTTGGAGTTGGAGCCAAAGTTGGGCGGACCGAGGGGACCTGAGCCCGACTTGGACTTCGAGGCGGAGGAGTTGGCGAGGCCTTGCGAGCGAGAGTCTGCCGCTGTGGACTTCGCCGAGACCTGCTTGACGTCGCTCGGAGGTTGAGCAGGCGAGACGTAGTTCCCGCTAGCCCCACCGGGGACGGGAGTGCCTATGCCGGGAACTCTGGGAGGAGCTCCCGGGACCGGGTAGCTCGCGCTGGCCGCTCCCGGGGCGGGCGGGGCGCCGCTTGCGGCGCCGGGACGTGTCGGGTTGGGATACCTCCCGCTGCTCGTCGGAGAGGGCGCCGCGTAGCGGCCGCTGCCCGCGCCGGGCAGGGCAATCAGACCGCTCCCAGCCGGGCCGGGTTCTGGAGGCTGAAGCTGGCCGAGCCCGACCACTCCCGAGCGCCGGGATTCTGGGACCGCGCCTGGGGCGCGCATCACGGTGCTCCCCCACCCCGCGCCGCCGACCTGCGCGCTCTCCTCGCCCGGCGTGGGGAGGTCGATCACGTCCTCATAGGCCATGGTCAGTTCGGGGCTGGCGGCAGGAGCGGCCGACCCCGGCTTGGGTTTCCCTCCGGGTCCCAACACGGCGCCAAAGCCCATGGTCCGGGTCGAATCGAATCCTGAGTCTGGCGGAACGGGCCCGGTGGCTGTGCTCGTGTGCGCCGGAAGCGGGTGCGTTTCGATCGCGGCTTGGGAGTCGTCGAGGTCGGAGGGAATCGTGGAGTTGATTCGGTCGTAGAGCTCGGGAGTGATCGCGCCGCGGGCTAGGAGGAGGTGAGTAAAGGTGCCGGTGACACTGTTCTCGAGTTGCGCTTCGTACTCGTGAAAGATCTCACGGATCTGATTAGGGTGAACGCCGGCCCGGATCGCTTCGCGACCCACTGCGCGAGCATGCTCGACAGCGCCCTGGTGCACCTACCCGGCCTCCAACAGCAGCCTAGCAACTCCACCTGGATGTAGCACGCTGACCCTGCCCCACCTGCGAGAGTGACCGTACATGCCAAGAGCCCCCGGCAACGCCGGGGGCTCTGAGACGGGGTTGGTTAGCGACGGGGGCCGAGCCCAATCGAGCCGTGCATGATCGGAATCTCCTTGCGACCGAAGTACCAGGACATGAAGGGAACACCGACCCTGAACTTCCGCTTGAAGAAGGAGACGCCGATCTCAGCGAACAGGCTGATCGAAGCGTGGCTGCTCAGAACAAGGCTCACGTCGAAGTCGACGCCGGTCAGCTTGAGCTGAGTCTTGGCGGGGACCCTGGCGTTAATCAAGTCGATCCGACCCTCGATTCCAGCGTTGGCGATGATAATGCTCCGCTCGAGGGAGACCTTGGCACCGAGGCCTGCAGATCCGTAGAGCACCAGTCCGTAGCCAGTCCGACTGTTCCAGCTGAAGGGGAAAGTCGCGCCGACGTCCATGGTCGTCCCGACGGAGGTCTTGAGGTCCAAGACGAGGGGCCCGACGGGAACTGGAATCTGGAACGCCGTCACATAGAAGCTGCGAGTGAAGGACTGGCCGATCGAGACTCGGTTCTGGCCGAGGATCTCGACCTCAAAGTTGCGGTCGATCCGGGGTGCCGTCCGAATCGAGCGACCCTCGACGCCGCGCTGGAGTCGGAACACGTTCAGCTTGCGGCCCAGGACCGAGATCCGTGCTGTGGTCTCGGTCTCGAAGGAGGCCGAGTCGTCCGCCTTGAAGCGACTCGTCGAGCGACGAATCAGGCTCGCGCCGAGGTTCTTGCCGCCGATTTGATTGACCTTGGTCCGAGAGGCGAACTGCTCGTTAGGAGTTCGGATCACCACGATCGTCGTGGTTGGACCCTTCGGCTTGCGGGTCGGGACGGGGCTGGCCTTGGGCTGAGCGACCATTCGGCGGGGGCGGGGAGTCGGCCGGGTCGGCTGGGACAAGGTTGCGACCGAACGCGGCCGAATCTGATTCCGCAGGGGGCGGGCACCCCGAGAGGGGATCTGGAGCACCTGGCCCGGGAAGATCAAGTTGCGGTTGCGAATCGAATTGGCCGCGACGAGTGACCGAACGCTGACTCCGTTGGCTCGGGCGATCCTGTAGAGCGAGTCGCCCTTCTTAACGGTGTAGGTTCCGGCGAAGGCCGGCGCGCTCAGCAAGAGAGCGCAGGCGACCGTGGTGAAAAGAGTCTTGAGAGTGAACTGCATTGGGATATGTCCTTCCTTGTTGCTTACTGACCCCTACTGCATGGAGCGGGCCAAACCCCGCCAACACCCATTCACTCCTCCTAGGTGCTGAATTTTCATAGGCCTGCGCAGGCGACACGAGAATTGGGAAAACCAGCTCCCCGTATCCCGCGAAAAGCGTGAGAAAGAAACGAACGCCCATCCTGGACCGAAATGAGCCGAAACGGTCCGCCTCGCGATGGGTTCCCTAGAGGGACTCGCTTGCGCGGGGGAAGTCGTTCGGCCAGCGAAAGCCCGTGAAGGTTAGAGACGTGGAGGGAGTTGAGCCAACCACCTCATGCCACCAGCCAACCGGCAAGTAGAGGACGTCGCCCGGGCCGAGTTCGACTTCGAGGGTCCGAACCCGCGCCATCTCAGGGCACGTCTCCAAGTCCGGTTCCCGAAGACAAGCGGTGCTGTAGACGTGGTGATGGTTGTAGAGCGCATCCACTTGGAGGGACGAGGCTAAGTAGAACCGCTTCCGTCCAGAGACTTGAACGAAGAGGTTGTTGGTCAGGTCGTGGTGGAGCGGCGTCACGACTCCTTGCGGACCGACCCACAGGAAAGTCCCCTCGACGAGCCGCGCGGGATCGAGGATTTCGCCCACGGGACCCAGCGAGCCCAGCTCGGGCGACAGCTCCTCAATCAGCCAAGCGTTCGCCCGCGAGTTGTTCGCGGTTAAGTAGACGTCATTGCTTGGGCCCGCGGCGATCGCCTCCCCAAGCTCGCGAAACGTGACTTTTCGGCGGTAGTTGTTGGAGTGCGGCTCATAGAGAGGGTCCCCTCCTCGCCCCCACTGGACCTCGACCGTGCGATCCCCAAAGCGCTCACTCAGCGCGGCCGGACTCCAGGCCAAGGCGGACCAGTCCGAAGCTGCACCCGGGAAGTAACCCGGCAGGCTTCGAGCGTAGTGCTCGCGAAGAAACCCCTCGCGGCTGGGAAAGGGGAGCGCCTCAAGGCGCACAGGATCAAGGTTCGAGAGCGTGGTCAGAGTCCGCAGCAACCACTCTCGCCGGGCAAGCCGCCCCGCGACTTTCAGCGCACCCTGTAGATAGGGGTGTGCACGAGCCGCCGCGACCTCGGCCTCGACCTCCGCCCGCGAGTGCCCCGCCTCCTCGAGAGGAGCGAGAAGGTCCGAGTCAGGGACACCCAACAGGAGGTTCTCGACCAGCCACGCCTGCCACCGCGCTTCCATGTGCCTCCCAGCTCAGGTTCGTCCCAAATCGGGACCGTGAGTCGAATCCGTCTTTCACCCCCATTTCAACCGCTCGACCCGCAGAGGTGGGACTCGGCGTGAACACCGAAACGACTGCACTTGCGTCCGCGGCCACTCTGGCAAGGAGCGTGCACTAGGTCTGCCCGAGAGCCCAAGCGGTCTCTCACCTGTCACCCCCCCGAAGATCGGCTCCGGCCGACTTCCTTCCATGAGGAGTAAGTAGTGCAACTGAGTCGGGCGTTCGCGCGGCTCTAGTGTCACTTCCTGAGCGTCACGAGACAGCCGTCCCCTAGGGACGGCTGTCTCTCTGTACGGAGGTGTAACTTACGTGCCTCTGCCCGGCGGTTGTAGCGAACCGGTAGAGCAGTAGGCGACGGAAGAAGGGAAGAGCCAACGCAAAGAATGGGATGAGAAGGCGAATTGAAAATCGGGGAGGCTCCTGAGAGGCCGATTGGAGCAGCCTCGCGGGCGGGCGGGGGTAACCCCGCCC
>JAESQQ010000804.1 GCA_016765095.1 Planctomycetota bacterium
CGCGCGCCCGAGCCACGGAGGCGCGTAGCCGCCCGCCGACCCGCTGCGTCCAGGCGGCCGGCGAGGAGCAAGCGCAGCGGAGCCGCGTCCAGGGGTGGGGTTCGTTCAGCGAGATCCCTGAGCCTCCTCCCCTTCCCTCCTGTGAGCAGAGGGGCGTAGAGCGTCTTGAAGAGCGCTAGCAGGTGTGAAGGCGGTTGCCAAGGCTCCGTCTCTTCGCGCAGGCTGCGAGGAGCCTGCGGCCAGTCGATCGCCATGAGACCTCGCGCTAGGCGCGCGATCTTCTCGTCGTCGACTTCGCCGCGTACGAAGCGCTCCAGGTCGGCAAGGCTCGTAGGGCAGCGGCCCTGGAGCGGGAATCGCTTTGTTCCCAGTCGCGCGCCTTCGATCGCACGCCGCAAAGCCACCGCAGCCAGGTCTGTGACAAGGTCCCGTCCGCTCCAGACAACTCTTGGCGACTTGAGCAGGCCAGTGTCCGTCGCGGCGAACTTCCAGAAGCCCTTCGACCGCTCGATCGGCAAGCAGTGGACCCGAACCGGGCCCAAGCCCTGGCCCGGTCCTGCCGGCGACGCCCAGGCAGGCGTGACCTGGCTGGCGATAGCAGCGGCCAACGAGACCTCCGCTGAGCCGTCGTCAAGAGCGTCGAGCCAGCCCTCGCTGAGTCGCGGGAGCGGCCTCAGCCGACTTTCGGCTGTCGATTTGGGCCGTCCTGCCAGCATGTCTTCGGCTGCGCCGAGTTCGGCGAGCAGGGACTGCCAGTCACTTGCGCTCGTCCCTTCGCAGACCGCGAACATGGCTCGCTCAATCTTCCTCGCTGCTCGCCCAAAGGCTGCGGGCGCAGTCTTCCCGTCAGCCGCTCTGCGAAGGCGCTCGACCCATTCGTCAATCTCCCCAAGCAGCGCCGCCCGCGGCTCCGCCTGAACCGGCCAAAGCCCCAGGGGGACAGCGAGGTTGCTCTGCCCATTGCGCTCGAGGTAGCCATAGCGCTGGAAGCTCGTGATTCCACGGGCGACGCCCAGCCCGGCCACGGCGCGCGCCGCGTCCAAGGCGCGCTCAGCGCGACGCCCACCCACCTGCAGCCGGCCCTCGTGGAAGAGGGCCTGCACCTCAGCGTAGGTCGCGGGTCGGCTCCAAAGCGGAAGCCATTGTTCCCCACGTGCCGACTCGTCGGCCTTGGAGGCTGAGGCATAACCGCCAGCTTGTCCACGGAGGGCAAATGGAGCAGAGGCCTGCGGGAGTCCCCGCCCGTCCAGACGGCGAACCACGGAGGCCTGAAAGACGAGGCTCCCCTCCAGCATCAGCACGAAATCCCAGGGGTTAATCAGGCTCTCGCCCTTGTAGCTGCTGGTGCTATTCGCGCCTCCTGCAGCTCCCGGATCGAACTGGCCGATCTTGCTATTGACCAGTTCGTCGCTCGGCTGGCCGTGCAGACTGGCGGCTAGGAGGCGATGCGCCTCAGGAAGGGGACGACCCGTTTCCGGCTCAAAGAGATCAACTAGGCGCTGCATGAAGTTGTTAGTGAAGTCGAGTCGCCCGTCGTTCCCCCCCGTGCCCAAGAGGGCGGGATACTTGGGGTTTCCTTCTTCGGCAAGAACAGTCGCGGCACACAACCACTCCAGTTCAGGGCCGCGCCACCCTCGTCGGGAAGCTGCCAACAAGGCGGCTTTCGTGTCGTCTTTGGGGCTCTTGTCTGCGCCGTCAACTTGCAACCTCGCAGCTTTGATCGCGCCTGCGTAGGCTTTGAAGCGCGGAGCCTCGCTCGCCGAGATCGGATCGATCCCGCTCTTGGTGTCCTTGGGGTAGAAACCGCTCCCCCCGTTCCAGGGGGCGATCAGGGGCGTCGGCCGATAGCGCTCGAGGAAGAAGCTCAGGAGCTCCTCTTCGTCGAGGGAGGTCACTATGCAAAAGACTCCGTCTCGCCAAAGTCCCCTCGTGGCGGAGTCTGCCTGCTCGGCCAAGAGCCTGAGCACGCCAAGCGCTTTGAGGTAGTGAGCCAGGGGCTGCGGTGTGCAGCCCTTGAGGGTGTGGAGGTGCAGGCTAGAGGTCAAGAGAAGCGTCCTCTTTGGACAGGGCCGAGGAGCGGTGGTCCGCGATGCGCAGCAAGGCTTCGAGGTAGGCGAGCTTGAAGGGGCCATGGCGCTCGAGGAGGCCCGCGACCCGCTCGCTCCATGAGCGGCCATAGCGAGCAGAGGCGCCAAGGCTCGCCAGTTCGAGGTTCAGGCTCAACTCGGGGATCGTGTGAACCCGACCGTCGGCACCCGTGAGCGGCGTCTCGGGAAACACGTCCCCTGTGACGACCCCATGGATCGCTCCCAGACCACGCTTGAGGTCCTTGGGGGTCGCCGACCAGCTCGTGCGGACCTTGCCGTGGTGGCTGACGACGAGATAGGCGACCAGGTCGAATTCGCTCGCGCTGAGGGCCGCCAGCTCCGCGGCGAGCTCGCTCACGACCCCTGGCGGGGCGAGTTCTTCTGGGGCTTCGCCAAGAAGCTCGAAGAGTCCCTCCAGCGAGCCCAAGAGCGCCTCGTGCTTGGGTTCGGCGACTCGGAGGAGTTCGAAGAGCGCCAAGACACTGACGAGTTCGTGTCGGAAGCCGGGGCGCTGGGGATAGGCCGGGCGCCTCCAGGCCTGGCTTGGGGCCTTGGCCAAGTCTCGACGCTCCCTGACGGCGCTGACCTCGCTCCGCGAACTCTCTTTGATCGCGGCCTGAAAGGTCTCGGCGGCCTTCCCGCTGTCGTGGTGGCGGGCGGCTAGGGTCAGAAGTGAACTCAGCTCGGCGGGCAGCTGGAGCTGCTCCGCGAGCTGAGCGACGATCTCGGCGGTCTCCCGGCCGTGGGTCGCGATCGTCTTCCAGCCGGAGACGGAGAGGCTGTCGTCTTCGGCGGCGGCGGCGGTCTCCTCGAAGCGCTCGGCAGCCGGATCGGCAGGAGCCGGCGTCGTGAGGGTCGGAGCAGGGCCCTTGGCCTTCGGATCCCAGCCTCGCTGAGGGTCATAGCCCCCTACCTTGGCGTCGACCAGAATTCGCATTCCCGGGAGGATTCGGCCCAGGTCACGGATCCGGAGCCACTCGCCCTCGAGGTAGTCGAAGGCATAGGCGGGCTGGCCCTTGAGCCACTTGCGCGCGGCGAAGAAGGGCACCGGGCAGAGCTCGTCCCGCCCGACGCGGCCAACGACGCTCTTGCTGAGGGTGGGTGGCGTGGCCTCGAGGGCGCGCCAAAGGACCAAGACGTCGCGCTCGACTCCCTCACGAATGTAGCGCCCGACGTCGAGGTCGGCCCCCGAGAGGTCAGGCGTCGTATCAAAGAGCTCCAGCACGTCTCGGCGCAAGAGGAGGTGAAGGGGCTGATAAGGGTAGAGGAGGGAGAGGAGCTCGTCCCCGTCCTGCTCGAGCTTCACGCCGAAGGCCTCAAGCGCGCTGATGTCGCCGCTCCCTTGCCCTTGGAGCAAGCGCTCAAGAGCGAGATCGGCCGCGCGCAACTCGACGCTCGTGTAGGGAAGCGCTCCCTTGGTATCTGTCGGTGGGCCGCCGACGACGATCAAGCGTCCTTCCTCTGCCACAGGCCAGGCTCGGCGTGCGCAGCGGCCAAAGCGCTGTACGAGGGAAGGCCAAGGGGCCAAGTCGGTGATCAGCAGGCGCGCGGAGAGGTCGACGCCTGCCTCAACGACTTGGGTAGCCACGATCACGCGACCCGCGGTGGGCAGCCCTGCTTCCTTGTCGAGGAAGGCCTGAGGCCATTGGGCCCGCTCATGCCCGCGGAAGCGGCTGTGAACGAGGCAGAGTTCGGGCGCGTCCTCGCGCAGCTTGCGCTTGGCGCCCTTCCCTTCGGAGTAGGCCTTGACCAAGGCGGCGTGAACTGCGCAGGCCCGATCGACGCGGTTGACGATGACCAGCGTCATGGTCCCTGCTTCGTGCTGCTCCTGGACGAGCTGGGCGAGGTCCGAGACCTCGCGGATATCCGCCCGACGCTCAAGGGGCTTGCGAATGTTCCAGAGCCCGCCCTCGCGCGCTCGGTCTGGGATGCAGACCATGTCAGCGCTCAGCTTGCCGAGTCCCCCTTCGGTTTCGGGCGACTTCAACCAACTCGGTCGAAGGGTCGCGCTCATCCACCAAGTCCCGGTCGGCCGCAAGGGTGGGGGATCCTGACGGAGAGCGTTGAGCTGGGCGCTGGTCGCCAAGCCGACTCCCATGAGTTGAATCTCGTCCATCAGCCAGAGCGTGTCTGTGTGCAGAAGCCCGAAATCAATCGGCCAGTGGGCGCGACCCGCTCCGTAGCCACGGTTGAGGGCCCGGGACAGGAGCATGTCTTGCGTCCCGAGCACGATGGTTGGCGTCTCGGGTGCGAAGGCGTAGCGCCCGCCCTCGACCCCGCCCATGAGGACATGGAGATCGACCTTGACCTCAGGCAGGAGAGAGTCCAGCCAAGCCTGGATCGCGGCGGCGCTTTGCTCCACCAAGACGCGCATCGGCAGCGCGTAGGCCAGCCTCAAGGGCCATTGTGGGTTGCCCTGGGCTGCGCGCTGGTAGAGCCAAGCGAGGACAACCCCAGCCGTCTTGCCGAAGCCGGTCGGAAGGCGGAGGAGGCGATCTTTGAACTCCGCGTCCTCGCCGAGGGCTCGCTGCCAATCATGCGGCTTAAAGCTCGTGACGCCTTCAAACCAGGTGGCATATGAAGTGCTCATTCGCGTCCCCTCAGGCCCACACAAGGGGGGAGTCTAGTGGAGGCTTCGGACCAGAGCAGCACGCGCCGCCGCTCCTGGCCTCGAAAGGAGACGAGGTCGCTAGCCCAGCGTCAGAGTGGGGAAGGAATTGGCACGAATTGAGCTGGGGAGGGAACACTGTGAGCCTCAGGTGGTGGGTCAGCAGACTGAACGGTGAGCAAGCTCGGGCCTGATAAGCTCAAAGCGGAATTTCGAGGGAAAGCGCACAAGCCTTGCGAGCGGAGTGGGTTGTGACTCGCCCCCCCGAGACCCGCCTGGCGCGAGGGAACTCAGGTCCTAGGCGTGACGGACTTGAAGATCGGCCTGCCCCCTTCATCCCCTCCGGCCAGTCCGAGCGCCTAGACTTGGGCCCGGGAGGGGTTCGTGTCGGACGCCCCAAGTCAGCGCTGCTGCCGAGAAGACTACGAGGCCTGGCTCGCAGCTTGCGATCGCGGCGACGAAGCGGCAGCGCAGGCTGCCTGTGACGCGCTAGCTCGTTGCCTCTGTGAGACGTGCGCTGGGCTGGCGCGCTGGCGTGCTCGCTCGGTGTCCGGCGTCGAGGCGGAGGATCTCCTCCAGGAGGCCTGGCGACGCCTCCAAACGCACCTCGGGAAGCCGCCCTCCGAGCGGGGCCCGGGCTTTCCCCTCAGCCTGTTTCGGATCGCCCTCCGCTCCGCCACGATCGACGCAGCTCGACGTCACAAGACGCGTCGCCTCGTCGCCGGAGGACTGGAAGGCGTCGAACTCCCTCCAGCAGAAGAGCCTGGGGTCGGCCAAGCTGCTGAGGCCAGCGAGGCCCAGGCCAGGGTTCACGAGACCCTCCAGCGACTCTCCGCCTCGGCCCTCCACGTCGATCGAGTCGCCGTCGACCTGCTAACGCTGCACTACCTCGAAGGGCTGAGCGCACCCCAGATCGCTGTTCAGCTCGGCAGGACCACAGGGGCGGTGGAGCAGGCCCTCCGCCGCGCTCGAATGCGCTTCTCAGCGGCGTTCGGCGCCCGACCCGGAGCCCCGCAGCTGGGCTCAGGGGAGGCGCTGTGAGCGAGCCCCGCGAAGCGGACCAGGCCAGCGAAGGCGCAGGCCCGAAATCCGAAACGGTCGTAGAGCGCGTCAAGGCCTTTCGCAGCAAGCAGCGCCGGTTGCCCTTCGAGGCCGAGGTCTCACGCTTGGTCGCGGACGAGTCGAACCCCGCCCGGCCGACCTTGGTCGTGTGCCGACCTCGGAGCGCTCCCCAAGTCGAGGTGTGGGCTGAACTCCCTGCCTGGCTCGAACTCTACGGAGACCCCGAGCGCGAGCGGAGCCTGGTCGAGCGCATGCTCCTTTCGGCACTCAGCCCCGACCCCAGCGACCCCTTCCCCGCGATCTGCCTTCGCCTTCGCTCGGGGTCCCTTCGTGGCTCCGGGCCAGAGGTCGCGGCGGCTGAGGTCCTGACGCCTTTTGAAGCGCGAGTCCGCTTGCCTGCGGCCGACGAGGGCCGCCAATCCATGCGCTGCCTAGGCTTCACTGAGCCCCGCCGGCGCCACGCAAAGGCCTGCAAGCACGTCTACGGGCTCGGCTTGGAAAGTGCGGGCTCCCTGACGAGGGTCCTCTCGGCCTCGGAGCGAGTCCCTCCGATCGACCTCCTCGGACTGCGAGAGCAGGGCTGCCAGCTCGCCTCTGCTCTCGGTGCCTTCGATCTCGCCAGCGATCACTTCCGAGACTACTGCCGAAGCTGCCCGAGCAAGACCCTCCTGGACGTAGACGAGCGCTTGGGGGGAGCCTCGCGAATCCTAGGGCGAGAAAGCAAGCGTGCGGTCGAGTCGGCGGCGGAGGAGGGCGACGTGGCCGCGCTCAGTCGGACTCGGATCGGCTTTGCCTCACCGCTGGGGGTGTTGCACTTCGCCCAGCGGATTCGGGGGACCCAACCTGTCGCCTACCTGGCCGTGACCACCTATTGGGCAGGGCTGGAGCGCCAGGCAGGGCGCAGCGGAGGTGCTTCTCCCCAGGCACAAGCGCAAAAAAGACTTGAGCGAGGTGTCAGGGAGGGGCGGCGTGGCGCGTCCTGGCTAAGGAGAAGGACATGAGCCAGGACGACCGAGCCGAACTCCTCGAGCTGATCGAACTCCTCGAAGCGGGGAGCCAAGGCCCGAGCCTCAGCCTCAGCCTACTGGGACTTTGCGCTCGCCAGCTCTCGGGGGGGACCTTCTCCGCTGAGCTCCGCGAGCGCGCCAAGGCCGTCCTTCTGCCCGCACTCGGGGAGAGCGCAGCGTTGGCTGCCGGGCGCTACGAGCGCAGCCTGGCTGCCGCCGAGGCTGGAGTCGGCGATCCCTTCTTCGCGGACGACAACGAAGCGCAGCGGCTCGTGATCGAGGTCCTCGAGGCCCGCGACCGCCTCCAGCAAGGCAACGATGCCTGCCGTGCGCTGGAGCTGGACGCTGGGGAGGGCTTCGTCCTCCTCGGAGAAGAGGAGGAGCGGCTCTCGAGCCTGCTCGATCGCGCGCTGCCTGCCAACCCCTTGCGCCGCGAGGAGGCACCTGCCTCCAAGCTCGGCTGGTGGTGGACGTATCGCCTCGACTGCGACGAGAACCTCTTGGCCCAGGCCCGCAGCGAAGCCTTGACGCCGCGCCTGGCGAAGTCCCTCGAGGAGCACTTGCGCGGCTGCCCCTTCTGCGCGCTCGAGCTCGAAGCGGAGGCGGACGTCGACAAGCTGCTCAGTGAAGAGCTGAAGGATCGCCCGGCCTGCCCCGCCCCCGAAGAGCTCGACGCGCTCTCGCGTGGAAACCTGCCTCCTCACCAGGCCCGCGGCCTCGCCGATCACGTCGAGCTCTGCGCAGAGTGCAGAGCCGCCTTGCGCGCGGCACCTCGCGCTCGAAGGCGTGAGCCGGCGGGAGTGATCCGCCTGGGGGCCTTGATCGCAGCCCAGCTTGAGCTGGTCCGCTTCGCCTCCGCCGGTCCTGCGCTCGCGTTGGCGCCCCTTGAGGGGCTTCACCGCGTGACCCGAATGGACTCCACGAGCCAAGAGCCCCTGGAGATCGGCGTCGTGCATCGCTCCGGTGACGTCCAGCTCGTCGTCTGGGCACCAGGGCTGGAGCGCGTGAGGGTGTTCGACCTCGAGGCTGGCAGCCTGGACCCCGCTCAAAGCGACCCCGTCGCGACTCTCACGGCCCGCGAGGGTCTGTTCAGGCTCTCTCTAGCCAGCGGAACCGGAGGAGGCAGCATGTTGCTAGACCTCGGGGAACTGGGCACGCGAGTCGTCGATCCCGAGATCGTCCACCTCTGGGCAGAGCCCTGCGATCGGGCAGTGGTCGAGGCCAAACAGGCCCTGGCTTTGGGAAGCCCAGCGCTCGCCGAGGAACTCCTCAGGGTCTATGCCAGCAAGCTGGTGCCTGGCTTGCGCCGATCCCTCGCGGAGGCCGCGGTTCGCGACCTGGGCATTGAACGTCGTCGCGCGACCCACCTTCCGACTCGGGGAAGCGTCGACACCTTGGTCGCCTGGGGGGGTAAAGGTGGCCTCGTCAGAGTCTCGGCCCTGACCTCCGACGATCGCGAGACCCCAGGGCAGGGGGCCGAGCTCTGCTCCGCCCTCAGACTCGGCGGCGAGGTCGGGCTTAGCTTTGCCAACAAGGTTAGGCCGATTGAAAGGAAGCGCTTCTCGAAGCCCGTCCTAGAGCTCGACCTCGAGGGCTCAGAGCTGCGCGGCGCTGGCGCCTCGGTCGGCCTGGCTGCGGCCTTGGCGCGTTACTCCGCGCTTCTGGAGCTCGACCTCCCCGCAGGACTCCTCGTGACAGGGGTTCTGGTCGGCGCCTCGGGGCGACTCGAAGCGGTAGACGGTCGGGTGCTGCCCGAGAAACTGCGGGCCGCGGCGAGAGAGCGGGGCCGAGCTCGCGTGATCCTCCCGGCAAGAAACGAGGCGGACGTCCCTGCTGACATGGCGTCCACCCTGGACCTTTCTTTTGCGACCGACTTCGCGCAGGCCCTCGACTTGGCCTTTGGCCCCGAGCACCGCTCCGATTGCCAAGACGACTCGATCGCGGGGCTACGGACCCGCGCCAAGGAGGCCGAACGCTCTTACCGCTGGAAGGAGGCGATTGAGCTGGCTGAGCACCTCTTGGTCCACCCCGAGGCCCAGGACGGAGATCGGCTCAGCGCACACTGGATCGTCGGCATTTGCCGGACCCACCAAGCGCGACCTACCGAGGCCGCGAGCGCCTTCGCGGTGGCCAGGACCTTGCGCGAGAGACTCGAGGCCAACTTTCAGCTCGATCACGTGGACGCCGTGTATCTGGCCATGGGAAGGGCTGATCACCTCGCAGACCTGTTCCGCCTCGAGGAGGCCATAGACGAGGTCGAGGCAGGTCTAAAGCTCGCGCCCAACCTCGCCTTGAGAGCCAAGGCCTTCGGGCTGCGAGGCCTCTTCCTCCACTACGCAGATCGGCAAGCCGAGGCCTTGGAAAGCCTCCAGCAGGCCTCTCAGGCTCTTGAAGGCGCGCCCGGTGGAGGGGATCCCCAGGACCGAAGTCGTTTCTTCTGCTGGCGCGCTCTGGTCCTCGTGGCTCAGAACGAGTTCACCGAAGCAGGGGTCGCGCTAGAAGCTGGGCTCGCGCTCTCAGAGGAGATTCAAGACGAGCGGGGCCGGAGCGCCAATCGCGTCTACCTCTACCGCACTAGGGCTCGTCTGGAGGCAGCTCGAGGCTGCTGGGAGGAGAGTTGGACTGCTGCCAAGCTGGCTCTAGAGGTTCTCGCTGACTCCAGCGGCTACCCAGCCAGTTCTCTGCGGCGACTGGCTGGCCGTGCCCTTCTTGAACTCGGGCGGGTCGAGGAGGGGGGCGCTGAACTCAAAGCGGGGGCAGAGCGTTCGCCGACTCCGGGTTCTGCCTTGAATTCGCTCTTGAGCGCGCTTCCCCTCGCTGAGCACGCAGCTTGGCTCTTGGAGACCGGCACGAGCCCCGAGCGTGCGGCAGAGGTGCTGGCAGAGGTCCGAGCGCGCCTCGACGCCTACGCCCCCGCTCAGGAGCGCTTTAGCGCGGAGTTGGCGGCTCTTGCGGAGCCTGGGGACCCGGCCCTAAAGGCGCTGCGCCGAATCCTCGCGGCGCTGCCTTACTGAGACCGAAGGCCGCGATTGGCGTGACTCTCGCCGGGTCGCCGACACTCCGGCTTGAGGGGCTGAGGTAACCTGCTGGCTAGTCGAAGGCGTGAGGGTCTAGCCATGCGAATCAAGAAGATCGAGCTTAGGAACTTTCGCGGGTTTGAGGAGAAGACCTTCCTCTTCGCCGATCAGTTCAACGAGCTGATTGGGAACAACGGGACCGGAAAGACTGCCCTCCTCGAAGCGCTGGCGGTCGTGTTGGGTTCCTATGTCCGCGGCATGGATCAGCTCTACCTCCGCCGTTACTTGGACGAACACGGTGAGCGCGGAGGCAGTCCGGTCTATGGGATTCGACAGAAGGACATCCGCCGCCGCAGCTTTGCTCTGGGTGGAGCCACCCAGATTGAACCGCAGTTTCCCGCCAGCGTCACTTGCACTGCGAAAGCCTGTGGCGAAACGATCTCCTGGGAGAGGAGCCTGGACGTCGAAGAGCAGGAGGACGCGCGGCAAAAGCTCGAAGGGGGTGAGGCACTCAACTCGGTCCTGAAGCCCGGTGGCCTGACCAAGGTCCTCGACGTGCTCCGCGGAGGTGTTCAAAACGGAAGCGACGTCGTCTTGCCCTTGGTGGCCTACTACGGGACGGGCCGTCTTTGGCAGTCCTCTCGCGCGTTTCCTCCCCGCTCGCCTGGCTCGCGGGTGCTCGGTTACGACTGGTGCCTGGAGCCAAACGCCGACCCCCGCGGGTTCCTCCAGTGGTTCAAGGCCATGGAGCTAGCTGTGATCCAGCGGCAGGAAGCCCCAGAGGTGCTGCAGGCCGTTAAAGGTGCGCTTGAGGAGTGCGTTCAGGGTTGGTCGGGCTTCTATTACGACATGGAGCAAGACGCGCTCCTCGCGACAGGCGAAGGAGGAGACAAGCTCCCCTTTCACATGCTCAGCGACGGCGTCAGGAACATGCTGGCCATGGTCGCCGATCTCGCGCGGCGGGCAGCCGTCTTGAATCCTCACTTGGGGGCCGAGGCTGCCCGAGCCACCCCGGGTGTCGTGCTGGTCGACGAGCTCGATCTCCACCTGCACCCGAGGTGGCAACGGACCGTGGTCGGCGACCTGCGTCGAACCTTTCCCGAGCTTCAATTTGTGTGCACCACTCACTCGCCCTTTGTCGTCCAACAGCTTCGGCCGGGCGAACTTCTGGACCTCAACGAGCTCAAGGGCGAGGAGTATCAGGACAAGAGCATTGAGGACATCACTGAGAAGGTGATGGGCGTTCCCCTTCCGCAGCTCAGCGAGCGTCGCAAGGAAATGCTGGCCGCCGCTGAGGAGTATTTCGGCCTCGTCAAGCAGGGCCGAGCAGCCGACGCCAAGGAGAAGAATCGACTCAAGGAACGGCTCGACGAGTTGATCGCCCCCTTCAGCGACGACCCCGCCTACCAAGCCTTCCTCAAGCTGGAGCGCACAGCTGCCGGCCTCGGGGACCAGGACCGCTAGGTGCGTCCCGTCGAGCGGGGTCCGGTACCAAAGGACGACTCCGGGGATCCAAGGGCGTTCACGAGGTATGGCCAGGCACGAGCGGACTTGATCGCCAGGATTGGCGAATACTGCTCGTACTGCGAAATGCACCTCGACGCTTCGTTGGCAATTGAGCACGCTCAGCCCAAGGGCCACCATGAAGACCTCGAGTTGGAGTGGGGAAACTTCCTCCTCGCTTGTGTGAACTGCAACAGCACCAAAGGCGCCCGAGACATCAACCTGGACGACTACTACTGGCCCGACGTTGACAACACCAACCTGGTGATCGACTACCTAGAAGGCGGCCTGGTCGTCCCTGCTCAGGGCCTCCAGGATCACCCCCAACGCAAGGCTCGGGCAGAGCGCACGATTGCGCTGACAGGGCTCGATAAGGTCCCAGGCAACGACCCCGAGGCGAGGGATCGGCGCTGGATCAACCGCTTCGAAGCCTGGGGTCGCGCCGCCACCGCTCTGCGGCGCCTTCGTCAGCGGGACACGCCAGAACTCCGCGATCAGATCGTGGACAACGCGCTCGACAAGGGCTTTTGGTCCGTGTGGATGGCCGTGTTCGGGGAGGAGAAGGCAATGAGGGAGCGTTTGCTCGAGAGCTTTCCGAACACGGCAAGCGATTGCTTTGACGACGAGCTTCGACCCATTCCCAGGCCAGGCGGGAGCCTCTAGGATCAGCAGCCCCTGGCGGCTTGGCCAGCGACGGCCGCTACACGGCCGACGACCCGCGCTCAGGCCAGGCAGGCTTCGAAGACCTCTCGCCAGGCTAGATCGTGCCTGCCGGAGAGCTCGAGGCCGGTGGGCAGGAAGGCGACTAGCTCCTTCGCCGAGGCTCCGCTCACCCACTGGAGCGCGGCCTGCTGCAGCCCGGCGAGCTTGCGCAGAGAGTTGCCGAATCTGGGGAGGGAGGGGGGGACGCGAGCCCAGCGCAAGAAGGCTAAGAGCGAGCGTAGACCCTGGCCCTCGTCTCGAGCCGCTTGGAAGGCTGCGGCTCGAAGCGCTGCTCGCATGGCGCGAGCAAAGGGAGCCGTCGGCTCGCCGAAGCCCACGAAGGTCAGAAACGCCTCTTCGCTGAGCCCCTCGGTCTGCAGCCAGAGCCCGACGCGACCCTGGCTGCCGCCGATCGCGACCAGCTCGGGCACGGGTCCACGCGTCTGTCCCCAGGGGACTCTCCACTGGGCGCTGGCGGGCGCCTCGATCTCTGAGCTGTGGAACACGAGCGGCGGCTCGTTGAGCGACCAGCACACGACATGCTGATCCCGGCGCACCCGGACGCGGTTCCGAGCAGCTAAGTCGAGGCTCAGCCAGGCCGCGCCTTCGGACTCCATGACGCAGACCGCGGCCAGGCGCTGCTGGTCGACCGCTCCCTCACCCAGGAGAACCCTCTTGGTCTGACCTTCGATCCAGACCCGCTCCCCGCTGGCGCGGAGTTCAGAGAGCCCAGGGCCCGTCCCCAGCCAAGGCTGAACGAGGGTCTTCCCTTCGTAAAGCGAAGCCCCCTCAGCGCCCAAACCGAACGCGCGCAGCGGACGGTGGCGGTTCAAGCTCGTGATCCGCAAGGGCTCGGGAGGATTGAGCGAGACCCAGCCCAGCTCGCCTTCGAGCGCCGCTCCGATCGTGTCCAACTCGAACTCGGGCGGGACTCGGCGGCGCTGGCTGAGTCACTTGAGGCTGCCACCCTCCAGTGCCTGGCGCGCGTCCCGCAGGAGAGTCACGAGGGCGTTTGGCTCGATCCGAACGCCACCCCCGACGTAGCTCGCGACGACTTGCGAAGCGCCGCGGATCGCGGCCTCCCGGAGGGAGGCCAAGCTTGGACCAGGCTGACTCCCTGCAAGCGCAGGGAAAGGAGGGGCAAGCCGAAGCGGAGCCGGCGAGGAAGGAGGAGCGGCAGAGGGCGGGGACGAGCGAGTCGTGGAAGGAGCGGGGGGGAGTGGAGCTGAGAGGCTTCGGTCGAGGAGCGCGCGGCTCTTCCCGCGAGGCTGTGTTCGACCCGACTCCCAGCCTTGGATCGAGCTCGCGCTGACGCCGAGTTCGGCGGCGAGCGCTTTGCGGCTCAGGCCCCGGGCCTCACGCCAGGAGCGGAGGGCTGCGCCCTTGAAAGGGTCTGAAGCAACGCCCTTCGACGGTTTGAGCTTTGGCTTCTTGGTCTTGGCTAACGCGGGGCGGGAGAGGAAATCGCGAAGAGCATGTTGAGTTTCAAGGGCCGGGATTCGAGCTCCTTTGGCCCAGCTGAGAACAGCCGTGTGCGAGACGCCGAGTGCCCGCGCCAGCGCAGAAGCAGAGGTCCCCTTGGCAGCCAAGTGCGCGGTCAACTCTTCCTTCCGCAGGTGGACCCAGGCTCTCTTGGCACCCTTTTGGGGAGAAGAGGCAGCACCCTTGCGCTTAACAGTCTTGCGCTTGGTGGCTTTCGGCCTTGCGCCCTTGCGAACTGCGCTCGCCTTGGACGCCTTGCGCTTCCGAGGAGGATTCGTCTTCTTGCGGGTCGTCCCTCGCTTCTCGCCGGATTCTGAACTCCCCACGCGACCTCATCTCTCCGCACATGAACGCACGGTCGGTCAGAAGACTATCCAACCCGCTGCCCAGGCGCCATGCGGTCACAAGACTCGGCCAGGGCAAAGCGCCCGCTGGCAGGGATCGCAGCCCTCGCCTTCGCGCTCTAGACTCAGCGTGAGGCCAAGCCATGAGCACGCAGTCTTCCGTCAACTTCGCCTTCTTGGCCGTTCACGATCCGAGCTTCGATCGGATCGGGCGCTCGGCTGAGGCGCTTCTCTCGGCCGACCCCGACCTCGCGCTGACGTGTCTGCGCAAGCTGGCCGAGCTGATCGTGACGGGGGTCGCGCACCACGAGCGGGTGAGCTTCTGCACCATTGAGCTCAACGAGCGGATCAAGACCCTCCGCAGCCGCTGCTTGATCGGATTCGTGGAGGAGGAGGCCCTCGCGATCGTGCGGCGGGCGGGCAACGAAGGGACCCACGCCAAGTTTGGAGAGCTCTATCGCCTCGGGCCCCTCCGCAAGGAGGCCAAGAAGGCCATGAAATGCATGCGGCGGGTCGGGGTCTGGTTTCACCTCAACTATGGGAATGACCCAGACTTCGAGGACTCGGGCTTTAGCTTCGAGTTCTTGTCCGGCAGCGGGGCAGACGGCGAAGTCGGGGACGTCTCCGACAGATACGTCGACCTGCACGCGCTCCTCGACCGCGCAGAGATCGCGCTCGAGCGCCACCGCCGCGAACCCGAAGCACTCGAGGAGCTCGAGCGAGCTCGCAACAAGCTGCGCGCGGACCGCAGCAAGCTAGAGCCTTGGCAGGCCGAATTCTGCCAGCTTCGAATCGACAGCATTGAGCTCGCACGTCGCAACCACCACGGGGAGCAACCGCAAATCCAGGGGGCCCCCGCCGCGCTCGAGGAGCGCGACCGTGAGCTCCTACGAACCGGACGTCCAGAGGTCTTGGACGAAGTCACGCTCTTCCACAACCGCTGGGCCGTGGGGCAGCTCAACGCCTTCCTCTTCGAGGAAGCACTCCGTCAGATCGAGCGCTTCGTCGCGGGTCGCAGCGCTGCCCTCAAGGCGGGCTACGGAGTGTTCGGCACGGACACCGTCCAGGACTACAGCTTGGGGGCGCTCTTGGGGACCCAAGGGCAGACACAGGCATTTCTGGCCCACCAGGAGCGAGATCCCGGCTGGCTGGACATGGCGATCGAGACCTTCGAGGAGGCCCGTCAGCGCTTCTCCGACCCTGCCGACAGGGCCCGGCAGGACGCCTACAAAGCGCACGCGATCCTAGACCGTCTCCGCTTCAACCCGGACCAGGACCTCTCTCCTCGCGAGGAACGATTCCTAGACCGACTCGAGGCTCAGGCCCTAGAGGCAATGGCGGAGTTGGTCCAAGATCCGATCCCCAGCCAGGACTGGCAGCGGGTGTTCCAGGTCGGGCTCGCGCTCAAGATTGGCCTCGTGAGGGCTCGACCCCAAGGCGTGTCCTGGGAGTTCGCCCAGGCCCTCAACGGCGCGCTCGAGAAGTCGCTGGAGGACGAAAGCTGGAGCCCTCCCCACCCCTACGAGCAGATCTGCGGGGCCTTAGCGCTGCTCTACCCCCAGTGCCCAGGGCGAATCCGGGCTGCGTTAACGCGCAGCAGCCAGCAGGATTCGCTCGTCGGGATGATCGCCTTCGTCTACGGGTTGGAGGTTGAGCACCGTCGCGACTCGCTCACGCCCAAGCGCGTGGAGGGCTTCCTCCGTCGCTGTCAGGAGCAGCCAGGTTGGCCAGCAGGGCTTCGTTCGAGCTCAGCTCTCGACGCGCGGGTGCGAGAGCTTTGCTCGGAGGAAGGGGGAGGACCCCTGGCCATCTTGCCATTCCATTACGCCTGAGGACGGACTGGGCCTCGTCGACACTGCCCTTTGACCGAGAGGTTTCGGGGGCGCCAGAGGCTGGACTCGAGCCTCCGCCACGATCCCGAGTTCAGGTCATTTAGGACGTAGAACCACGCGAGGATGTCCTGGGCTTCTGTCTGGACAAGGCCTTCGCGTCTACGGTAGAGCAGCGGGTGCCCCTCGAGGCGATCGAGGTGGCTCAGGACGAAGCCTCGGTCGCGGAGTCGCAGGACTTCTCCCTCCACGAAGGCGTCGGGCTCGGATCGGGCGCCCGGGTAGGCGCCGTTGCACCAAAGGGCGTGGTCAGGCAAGCGAGCGGAGAGAGCCTCGAGGACGTGGGCGCCGATCAGGTCATGGTTCACGCCGCCTCGCTTCAGCGTGCCGTAAACGAAGACCCAAACGCAAACCTCTTCGCTCATGCCCCCCACTTCGCCAGCGCGCTGAGTGCCTGGTCAGCGTGGGGGCACCAGGGGGCGGCCCAGGAGTTGGCGAGGAGGTGATCGCGCCTCTCGGCGAGGGCCGCGCGCATGGGTGCTTCGCAGCCGAGGCTACTCGCGACCGCCACAATGTCCCCATTGGGGCCTGGGTCGAGGGGGAGCCGGGGCGACTGGCCGCGGAACTCAGCCGAGAGCTGCTGTCCTCGGTGGGCCGCTTCAAGGATACGCATCCAGAGCGAGATCCAGAGCAGGACCTTGGGGGCCTCGTAGGTCCCGCTGTGGAGGCGAATCTCGATGGTTCCCAAGCCTCCTCGATCAAGGAGGGGCGTTGGGTTGACGGCGAGGGTGCGAGACTTGCCGTCGGCGAAGCTGCGTCGCCAATCCTTGAGGTTTCGCAGGGTCTGGAGCTCCGAGATCCGCTCGCTCACGAGCTGGCAGTGGCCGTTGCGAAAGCGCGAGGGAGCTACCAATGAGAGCAGGGCCGGCTCGACCTGAGCCACCGTTCCAAAGAGACTGCGAAGCTGCCGCGCGCAGGCTTTCCAGCCGAGGTGGAGGTGGAGCCCCGTGCGCGTGTTGACGGTCAGGGCGAACTCGGAGCAAGCCCCCTCCAACGCCCGGCAGGCGTCGACGATCTCTTCGCAGCCCGCCTCCCCGCAAAGGACTCGAGAGGTGACCTCCCAGCCACAGGTGCTGTCCCAGCTCACATTCCAGCGCGAGTGAGCGTTCGCCTCCAGTCCGTATTCGGGGATCGCCTGGGCCGCAACCAACCCCGGGCCGAGCGCGTCGCGGAGGGCAGCGAGGAGGCCGTCCCCCTTCTCCTGCCACTCTCGAGAGGGGGCACTTCCGGGGACGAAGCTTCGCTCGGTCAGCTCAAGCTCGACCCCGAAGGTCATTTGGGGTTGGATCTCGAGACCCCGGAGCAGCTCGTAGCCAGGCCGCCCGGACAATATCTGAATCGGAGCCGGCTCGTATTCGTGTTGCTCCAGACGAGGCCCGCGCTGCCGCTGCCTGTTTGGGCAACGCTCGCGCGTCTCCTTTCCGAAGAGCATTTCAGGTCGAACGAGGTGCTCCTGGTGGGCGAGGAGCCGGTCGTTGAAGAGGACGACGTTGAAGGAGTCCTTGCCAGACGCCAGTCGAGCCCCGCGACCGACCATTTGCGCGAAGAGAATCTCGCTGGTCGTGGGTCGCGCCAAGAAAACCGTCTTGGTGTCGGGAATGTCGACGCCCATGGTCAGCATGCCGACGTTGATCAGGACTCCTGCGGGGGCCCTTCGGAAACGATCCAGCACCTCGCGGGCCTCTGCTGACGCCATGCCGGAGTGGAGATAGTCGGCTGCGACACCGGCCAAGCGGAACCGCCTCGCGAGCTCTTCAGCGTGGTCCTTCCCGCAGGCGAACACGATCGTCTTGCCGAAGTCGTGGCTCCGGTAGGTCTCCACAATCCTCTCGTTGCGAGTGGAGTCGTCGCCCAAGTCCACGAGGGAGCTTGGGGAGAAGTCACCGCTCCTACTGCTGAGTCGCGGTGTCCACGACGTTCCGGTGTCTACCGGATCCCAGACTATTGGGCTCGCCAAGCGTCCGCGATCGACAAGTTCTCGGAAGCTGATCGCACGCCCGACCAACTCGAGGGTCGTCGCCGCTCGAGGCGTCGCGGTCAAACCAAGAATCGTCGCCCTCCGCCTGTGGTCACGCCGAATCTTCTTCTGGAGGACCTTGTTTTCTCCCCAGTGGACCTCGTCGATCACCACCAGGTCGAAGCGGCTTCGCTTCAGCCAAGGTCGGTTCGCGTAGGTCCCGAGCGTGGTGTAGGTGATCGCGGCGTTGCGGATTTCTGGGAGCTGGCGAAGCCCCCGAGCGCCCACCTTGGCGATCCAGCGCCCACCCAACTCAAAGCGAGCCGCCAAGTCACGCGCGGCTTGCTCAAGGAGTCGCCAATCTCTAGCGAGCCAAAGGACCCGCTTCCCTCGAGGAATCCAGTCCTCACCAATCCAATCGTTGGCGAGGCGCGTTTTGCCACCTCCCGTCGCGAGTGCAATCAGGAGTTCCTGTCCCGGCTGCGGAGGGCAGGCTCGATCGCGCAGCGCTCCGAGGAGCTCCTCCTGGTGCTCGAAGCGAGTGAGGCGCGCCTGCGCAGGATCGTGGTCAAAGGTCCGAGGAGAGGCAGGAGCGAGTTGGTAGGGCCTAGGTCGGCGACGAGAGGGTGGCATTGTGCTCCTTGAGTTAGGGCAGATTTCGAACGGAAGTGGCGAGCGAGCAGAGATCGCCGGGCCTCGAGCGAGCGTGGCGTTGCGTGAGTAGGACGTGGACCTCGACTCCTGCCTGTCGCGCTCGCTGTCGGCTGGCGCTCGGGACGGGTCCGTATCCGTCGGTGATCACGAGCGCCTTTCGCGTTCGACTCTCTGCGGCGTGGTCGAGCACGCAGCCGAATTCGGTCCCAAGGGTGGTTCGGACGAAGCCCTCGGAGAGGCCTTGGAGGGGGAGGTCGTTGACCTCGGTCGAGAACATGTGGATCGGGTCGGCGAGGAGGGCGCGGAGGCTGTCGAGGAGGCCGTAGATCCGGCCCTGGGCGGCTCGGGTTGAGCCGGAGACGTCGACATAGACCCTCGCCTTGCGATTCTGTGAGCGAGGGTCGGGAACCCGGGGGTGGAAGAGGCCTGGCCAGGAGCCAGCCGCGAGCAGGTAGAGGTCCCGGCGTGAGGGTCGAGGAATCGGCGTTGCCTGGCGCTCGCTCGGCTCGACTCGCGCGGAGGAATCCGGGCTAAGGACACGCTGGAGTTCGCGCCGTAGCTTCGCGATCGCGCGGCTGCTCGGCGAGTCCAACGCAAGCTGGCCGGGCGTCGATTCGCGCCCCTTCCCATAGCCGAGGATCTCCTCGAGGCCCTCGAGGCCAGTCAGGGCTTCCCCTTCTTCGTCTTCCTCGCCTTGGCCCTCGTGATCCCCTAGGAAGACTGGGGCCTCCAGGCCTTCTGGCAGAAAGAGGAGCAGCTCCGTCGTGAGGCTTGCTCGACAGCTCTCTCCCAGCCAGGCGGCGACGTACCAAGCCGACACTTGCTGGGGCAAGACGCCTGGAGGAACCTTGCCTCTGAGGGCTCGGGCGGCAGCTCCGGCGACGTGGTGATTGGGCGCAGCAGCCCTCGCGACGAGGTCGTGGAGAGGAAGCCCTGAGAGCGGACTTCGGACGAGCAGAGTCGGCGGGAGGAGGAGGATCCCTGGGAAGGAGGCTCCTCGATAGAGACGCCTGAGCAGCGGGGGAGGGCTGGGGAAGAAGTTGAGCAGGAGCCAAGAGTTGATCCGAATGTCTGCGACGAGGTTGGCCGCCAGGCGCCCCCGCTCGCTCCTTCGAGCAGCGGCGGAGTCGAGGTCGCCTTGGAGCCTGTGGAGCACCTCGTGGGCGAGGACGAAGATCAAGTCGTCGTCGGTTTGGAGCTGCTTTTCGAGGAAGACTGGATCGAGCTCGATCCGGCGCTGGTCTCCCTGACCTCCGATCCGAGCAGTGCCGATCCCTGCCACGAGCGAGAGTTCGCAGCGATCAGTGAGCGCGGCCAGGAGCAGCCCGAGCCGAGCGTCTAGGAGCCAGGCCCTCTCGACCGCGCGATCTAGGCGGAGGGTGAATTCGCCCGCCCTCACGAGGCAGGGCCCAGATCGCAGAGGATTAGGAACCCGTCGTGCAGATTCTCAGCGGCTCGCGCGCGTGGAGTCCCGTCCTCGGGCAAGTAGATATCGCCCACGAGGTGGCGCAGGACCCAAGCCACCAGACGAGGCTCCTCGATCACTGGCTCTCGGCCGCTGAGCGGAACGAGCGCCGTGCTGGGGCGGACGATCGCCGGAGTGGCGAGGACCTTGTGCCTCGGCCGACGGAGCCGGTGCTCAGGCGAGAGCAGCTCTTGGAGTTCGCCCTCGGGAGGGACTCGGACCAAGGCCCGCGCAGAGAGGTGCCCCTCGAAGAGGGCCTCGCCGCTCAGGTTCCCCCGGCACACGCCCGAGCGGTCGAAGGCTCGCAAGAACTCCTCGGGGATCTGGTGCACCGTTCGCTCGCGCAGCGTCGAGCCGTCCCAGATCAGGCAGTCGTCGCTCTCGGAGACGAGCACGCTGAGGCTGCGGGGAACCGAGACTCCGCGGTGTCTGTGAAGCGTCGGAGCGCTCAGCGAGCACATGGAGAGCGCTGAGCCGCGAAGCCGGCTCGCGCCGAGCTGGGTCTCGATCGGATAGTGGAGATCGAAGACCTCTTGGAGGGCGAGGACGCGGTTGAAGTGAGGCGGGCCCTTTTCTTCGGGCAAGCCTGAATAGCGTAGAGCCGGCCTCAGGTCTAAGGCGGCTTCACACTCGCTCTCCCCCTCCTCTCGGGCGACGCGGAGGAGGCGTCGCAGTCGGTGATCCGAGGTCTCTAGCTCGGCGTCCCTGAGGAAAGCCACGAGGTCGGGAGCGGAGGAAGCGGTGAGAAAGTCGGCTTCCAAGGGAGCCGCACCCGGGGAACAGAGACGGAACCTCGCAGCAGATTCCCCAGCGCTCTTCTTGCGGGCCCGAGTCGCCGACCGGCCGGCCACACAGGGCTTGCGATCGCAGACCGGTCCGAGGCGATCGTCGAGGAGCCGAAGGGCGGGGACTCGCAGCTCCTCCTTTCGGTAGAGCCGGACGGCCCCGTGAACGGGAGCCTCGCGCCAAACCTGGATCCGCACCCCTGTGGAGCCGCGCTGGGCGTCGAGGGTGTCGTTCACGGGAAGAAACTTCTGTGGGAAGCCGATCATGTGCTCAACCCCTCTAGTTCGCTGAACACGTCGTCGATCAACTCACCGAGCGAGAGGCCGCAGGGTGGAGTGCCGCGTTGCCCAGGTATGACGGAGGCCGGAAATCGGCGGTCGTTCAGCTTGAAGGCCGAGTGCGCGATCCGCGTCGCCTGCTGCCGCTTGCGGTTCGGACTGAGCGCCTCTCGAAGGCGGTTTCCGTCATCTAGATCCCCGAGGAGGGAGCGGAGGCTCGTGTTTCGCCAGGCGAAGACCCGGACGGCGGTCCGGAGCACGAGGTGTGTCTCGTCCGTCGGGAGACGGAGGGTCCCCCGAGTGAGGGCGCGAGCGAGCTCGGTCAGCCCGATCAGGGCTGCTGCTCGCTGCTCGGGGCTTTGATACCTCCCTTCAGCCTCCTCGAGGAGTCGAGTCACCGCTTGCTGACGATCCTCAGCGTTGAGCTGGCTCGCCCGCGCGAGGAGCAAGGCTGCAATTTGGCGGGGCTCCCTCGGGATCCTCAGGCGTCCGAGCAGGTTCTGACCACGAATCGACGCCATCCCAGACTCGTGGGCCGCGCGGAGGAGGGGCTCGCGCAGGTCCTTCCCGGTGGCCGCGAAGGGGAGCCCGCCACGAAGGACGCGGAGCAAGATCGAGCCGGCCTCCTTCACCGAGAGCCTCCGATCGAGGAGCTGGCCGGCGACGGCGAGGGAAGCGGCTCCCAGGCGAAAGAGCATTCCCAGTCGCCGACCGTCGAGTCCGGCCTCGCTGCGCTCCAAGAAGCGCCCCGCCACGTTGGCCCAAAGCGCGACTTGCGCCAACTCGTCCTCCTCGAGCGCGGCGTAGTCCTCCCGAGCAGCCTCCAGCAAAGCGCGCAGGCGGGGAGCCGTGGCTCGAGAGCCGGCGGCTGGCTCCTCCAGCGCGAGAGAGGCTCCCGAGCGAATGATCTGCAGTCGTTGGGCCTTGCTGAAGCCTGAAACTTCGGGGACCACGACCACGGCCGTGAAGCGGCCCGCGAGGGCTTCGTCGAGAGGGAAGGTCCCCTCAAAGCCGACCGGGTTCATGGCGCTTAGCACAACCTTCAAGCGGGGCAGAGCGAGCCCCATGATCGTCCGGGAGTGGATCACTTCGAGCCACTTGTTCTGCATTGAGCTGTTGGCTCGCGAGAGCTCGTCGATCAGGACCCCGTCCGCGCTCGTGATCGAGATCGGAGTCGGGGCATAGCGGACCTCGCCCTCCGCCAGGGCCTGGGGAATCGGGAGTCCGATCACGTCCTCGAAGAGGCTCTTGCTCGCGTCGTAGACCCGAAACACGTCGCAGCCCATAACCTGCTGCCCGAGTCGGCGGGCCGCGAGGGTCTTGGCCGCGCCGATCCCGCCGACGAGCAAGATCGGCTCGCCGAGCACGAGCCCGGCCACGATCGGGAGCGCGACCCCGCCGAAGCCCACGATCCCCAACTCAAGGAAGGCCTCTTCGAGCGAGGCGTCGATCGTCGATCCCAGGTCGCTGGCTGGGTCGCACTTGGCTCGGGTGAGCGGAGGAGGAAGGGTAGAGCGGAAGGTGGACGTCAAGGGCGTGTTCCTAGGGTGTCTATCTGCTGAACGCCTGGACCTCTGGATCCTGACGCGGGTTGTGTAGGCGAAAACTCGGCCCGCACCGCCCGAAGGGCGATTGAGAAGGCAGGCGTTTTGCGCTGGGCAAGTGGGGGGAGAACGCGGCTCGAACGTCGCGAGGAATTCAGGCGGAGGCGGTCTCCTTAGAGCCCGCCTCCTCGAGCAATCGAGTCAGGTCCTGTTGGACGACTGTGGAGAAGAGCACGAAGCGTTCTTCCCACTCCTGCTCCTTGAGCCTCTGGCCAGGGGCGATCTCTTCAAGGGTCTCGCCCAGCTCGAGCACCTCGCTCTGCTCTTGGAATTCGAGGTTCGCGCGGACCATTCGCTCGAGGAGCACGCAGCGCGCTCGCCAGGCGGCCTGCAGGCTCTCGGCCTCGTTGAGCTGCCTGAGCAGGCTTAAGACGTCCGCCTCGTCGAGGACCGCGCCTGCGTGCAGCTCCAACTCGGCGAGCTCAGAGGAGCCCTCCTCGATCGCGCATCCGCTCGCCGCAAGGAGGCGCTCGACCCGGTCGACCGTGCCCGGCCCGACGCGGCTCAGCGCCAGCCAGTGAGCGCGAGTCAGCCGAGACAGCTCCGAAAGCGGAATTGAGCGGAACTGCCCACCCTGGGCCCACTCCGTCCCTGCGAAGTAGCCCTTGACCGCGATCCGCAGGGCAGGTCGGAGCTGGCTTGCCAGCTTCGCGAGCTTCGGGTCCGGGTTTCGCTCCAGCGAATTCCAGGTCAGGGGCTCAGCGCCCTCGCCCCGCAAGGCCGCGCTCGCCCAGGCCATTGCCGCTTCGGGCGTGGAGTCCTCCGCGTAGGCGCGCTGAAGACTCCGAAGGAGGCGATCCACGGCTAGACCTTTTCCTCGAGAAGCTGCTGGCCCAGCCAGGCCAGGAGCTCGCCTCGCGAGGTGAACACGTAGCGACGCAAGCTCGGGGGGTGATAGCGCTGCTGACGCTGGAGTTCCTCAGGCAAGTAGTCGTAGTCTGCCGCGTCTTCTTCCTCAGGCCAGATCGTGCAGGACACGAGGTAGCCGTTCTCGACTTGGCGAAGATCGATCTGAGCGCCCCGAGAAGTCTCTCGGGGACCTGCGTAGGGGTAGCGACCGGGTGACATGAGCGGCTCCTTGGCTGACGTCCAGGTTTACCATCACCCCCAAGCAGGCCCTTCCGCCCATCGCCGCGCCGGGGCGCCCCGAGCGAAACACAAAAGAGACGGACCATCCGCAACCCCTTCCCAGCCGTCAATACGTCACACAAGCGCATCACGCGTTTGCTCTGGTCGGGGGGCTAACCTCTTTGAGTCCCGTCAACAGAGTTTCTTGCTTTATTGGTCTCAGGTTTTGACACGAGGGCTCGCTGGGTCGTCTCCCGCAAGCGACAGCAGCACTTCGTCCTCGCGGGACTCTTTGGCGGGTGAGGTTGCGAACTCCGCGCTTCGTCACGGATTCGGACGATCGGGCTCCTACCGATTCCGCTGCGCGCGAAGCAGAGCGTCTGGTTTCAAGACCTCGACCTCGTCGCCGAAGCTCAGCACCCAGCGAGAGACTTCGATCAGCGAGCCGACTCGAAAGGTCATGAGCAAGCGCCCGTCTTCCTGCTCGGCGAAGTGCTGAGAGGGGTGCCACGTCCGCTCAAGGAGGTCTCGCTTGAGCCAGGCCTTGTCGACGAAGAGCAGCTCGACCTCGTGAGTCTCGCGAGGCGGATACTCAACGAAGATCCCAAAGGAGTGGTGGAGCACCTGCTCGGGCTGGTAGTCCGGCGGATAGACGAAGTGCTCCTCGTGGACCTCAACCTCGAGCATTCGATCGACGACGTAGTTGTAGATCCGCTCCTTGCCGGGATAGCGAGCGAAGAGGTGGAGCCCTCCTCGGTGGAGCGCGAGGGTTAGCGGCTCGAGCTCGTGGTGGTTCGCTTCGCCGTCGAGCGCCTCGTAGCTCAAGCGAATTGGGTGGTGGTCCACCAGCGCCTGAAGGAGCGCCTCCAAGACCTCACCTTGGGCCGAGTAGTCCTTGGGGGCGCTGGGCACGAAGTAGAGGACTCGGTCTAGGTCGCAAGCCAAAGCGCCCGCCCCGCCTTCGCTCGCGTGACCGAGCAGGTCGGGTCGACCCGGAACGAAGTCTTCTCGCCCGAGGGCCGCCAGCACCATTCGAGCCAGTCGTCCGGCGGCGGCTTGGACGAGGAGCTGAGCGACGTGCGGCTTCTCTCCCTCTGGGTCGGCGAGCCGTAGGCAGCGAGCCTCGCCCTCGCCGACCTCCTCGACGCGGCTCTTGCCCTCGCGGAAGAAGGGGAGGAACTGCTCTTGGAGGGTCTGGCGGTAGTGGCGATAAGTGCGCTCGGCGACGCCAAGCTCCCCACGCAGCTCGGAGACCCGCCAGCCGCGACGGCGCGTCAGGAGGCGGTGCACGAGGGTCGCGTAGTTGAGGTTAGCCATGCCCGAGAGCCTACTTGACCAGCGGCAAGATCCTTGCCAGCCCAAGTGGCACCCTTCCGCCTCACACCAGAGGGAGTCTGAATGGGAAACGACCGCCGAGGTCTAGACGTCTTGCTTGCTGCTCGCTGCGAACCGAATCGCGGCAGCCGCCTTTCCTTGACAGGGCAGACCCCTGATCCGAGTCGGCTCGGCTGCGCGAAGCCCAGCCTTCGGTGGGGCACGACGAGGCTCGCGCCGGTGGTGACTCGCGGAGCGAGCGCCAGCCAAACTAGGAAGGCTGGAGGGGTGAGCAAATGAGCGGCGGGATTCGCTTCGACGGGGACTACGGCGCCTCACGCTTTGAACGACGCCTCGCGCAGACCCTCGAGCGGGGCCAACTGCCAGGCACCTTTGGGCTGCTCCAGCAGGTGGTCGGGCACTGGGCCTTTCCTCGTGACGAGCAGAGCCCGCTGCGAGTCGGCAAGGCAATCATGGATAGCGTGGGCTCGCTCCTCTCCTTCCGCGAGGGGCGGCGCGAAGTCGTCGAAGACGAGGGATCGCCAAGCAAGCGCTGGCTGCGGCGCCAGGGTTACACCGACGAGGTCGGGGCCGAGAGCCGCGGGCTGAATTCCTTCGTGCGTGGCGCTTTGAGTGGACTCGAATTCGCCAATCGGCGAGCTCGTTCGGACCTCGGCGAACTCGACCGGAGCGTGCTCAAGGAGTTCTCGATCGGGAGCGGCGCCTCGGCCTATTTGCTCGACCCCTGGGGTGGCGAGCCGACCGGATTTAGGGGGCCGCAGACCCAGGCCTGGGCGGGGCCCTATTGCAAGCCGGAAGACCGTAATCGGCTCCTGGCTTTCGTGCGCGAGCGGATTTGGCGAGAGCGTCTTGGTTCGAGCACGCTCTTGCTCGACGTGTGTGGCCCTGGGGAGAGCGGGGACGACGACGGCGTGAGCGTGACCGCGGTCACAGACAGCTTCGACTTCGCCTCCGCCAACGAGGCTTTCAACGACGTCGAGGCCCTGGCCCGGCGCTGCGGGGCCTTCCTGATCGGCGGTCGCTCGCGACGTCTGCTCTTCCACGGTCCTCCAGGGACCGGAAAATCCACCCTGGCGCGCGCGGTCGCTCGGGAGCTCGGCTCCCGGACGGTGCTCCTCGGACACGAGGCGACGACTCGCCTCGCCGACGCCTCCTTGGTGCAGATATTGGCTCTGCTGGAGCCTGGGGTGCTCGTACTCAACGACGTGGATCGGACGGGCGAGCACGAGGCCCTGGCTCTCCTGCATGGGTTGGAATCCCTGGTCGATCAGCCGCTGGTCACGGTGCTCACGGCCAACGACGTGGAGACGCTGGATCCCGCGATCCTCCGCCCCGGTCGGGTGGACGAAATCCGCAGGATCATCGAGCCCAACGTCGAGAGCCGGAAGCTAATCCTCGAGCACTACGCGGAGCGCAACGAGTTCACGCTGAGCGCCTCGCAAGGGGAGTCCTTCCTCGAGGGGAGCGAGGGCTTCAGTCCGGCTGACATTCGGGAGTTCGCTGAGATCGCCCGAGCAGTCGGAGTAGAGCTGGCGCTAGACGAGCTGGAGCGAATTTCCGCTCAGCGCGAACTCTACGCTGGCGAGCGGTGCCAGGACTTCAACCGCTCACGCCGGGGCGTCTACCGCCCACGCATGCGGCGGCGGGCCTAGGAGGCAGACGTGGACGATCGGCTGAGGCGCGACGAGCGCGCGGGGCCCCCTGCGAGTCCGGAGGAGGTCGTGGAAGCGGTCCTGAGGGGCCAGCGCACTGGCCAGCTTGGTGTGGGCGTCTGTTCGGCCTGCGAAGGCCGACAGGTGCTGATCAGCGACTCCGGAGGCGCCGAAGACTGTCCCATTTGCTTTGGCAGCGGCTGTCTCTGCTCGCGAGCTCACCTCGATCTTGCCGCTTTCGCGGGCGACAAGAAAATGAGGGGCCAACTGGGACATTCGGAGGGCTCGTCCCCTTGCTGGTGCTCTACGGAAGTGCCCGGATTGGCGGGCTTCCTCGAGACCGTAGAGGAAGGGTGGGGCTTTGTTCCGACGGTCCTGGCCATTAGTAGCGCGATCGGCGCACCAGGACCCTCGGCCACTCTTCGCCTCGACAAGCGCAGTTTGGTCTTCGTGCAAAAGGCGCTCGACTGGCTCGACGAGCGCTGGGACCTGCTCGACTCGATCTTCAGCCCAGACGACTGGGGTCTAGCCATGACTCTCCTCGAGCAGACCTGGGTCGACTCCGCTGCGAGCGGGGATACCGACGCGCAGCTAGAGCCCGCCCGCACGGCCGTCGTCGCGTGGGCCCACCAAGCGCTCTCCCCTGAGCCGAGTCTGCGTCGCCAGAGCACCAATCGGATCTGCACCACCTTCAACACTCGAGACCCTGTCAGGATTCCGCATCCGGGGCGTCCCTTCTTCTAGGCGAGGGCTTCTTGCCGCGCCGCTCGTTCGCTTTCTCTGGGCCGGTCTCGTCCTGCTTCTCTCCCCGTTTCGGCTTCGCGGCCGCGTGCCTAAGTTGGGATCCGCTTGGATAGGGGACCTTGCCTGAGGGCACGAGCAAGGAGGCGGAGTCCAAGTGCCGGTCCTGGTCGTCGAAGAAGATATGTGGCCTGAGGGCCTTTAGAACCGGGCCCTTGGGGAGGCCGCCGAGAAAGAACACCTGGTCGACGTAGATCCCCCAGTGGCGCAGGGTGTAGACGACCCGTCGGTCAGCCGGAGCGTCCCTGGCTGTCACGATCGAGATCCGCACGGGCGAGTATTCGACGCGCGCCGGGATCCGGTCTTGGAGCCTCGCCAACTTCCTGAGCAAGTTCGCGTACGGCCCCTCCAGCATGGGTGTCCTCGTCGCCGCGAGTTCCGTCTCATGGAACCTCTCGAGGCCCTCGGTCTTGAAGACGATCTCACTCTCCTCGTTGAAGAGGACCGCGTCCCCGTCGAACGCGATTCGGACCTCGTCCGCTGACTCCTGCTGAGATTCGCCGCTCGGCGGGGGGAGCAAGACGGCCGTCGCACAGGTGCCCGCGTCGGTAGCGCGCTGGGCGTCCTCTGGGTTGGTCGTCAGGAACAGATCGACGTTGAAGGCTTGGAGGTAGTCCACGACGGACTCGCCGCCGGTAAAGGCCGAACGTGTCGTCTCGAGCCCCTGGCTCCGAATCGAATTCAAGACGCGAAGTCCAGTCTCTGGGCTATTGCGCGACATCACGACGACCTCAACCAGCGGAGAGGCCCCGTCCGCCTCCATGTACCGATTCAGCCCCAGCAAAGCGCGGATCAAGGGGTAGCCGGTGCCTGGCTCGAGTGGTTCGTCCTCTCGCGCGAGCACGAACGCGCGATAGGTCTCGATCGCGAAGTCGGGATTCTCCTCCATGGCCGAGCAGAAGGCGGCGTGCTCCACGGTCAGATCGAAGAGCGCGGTGCTCGTAATACCGACGACGAGGGTGTCCGAGAGATCGAGGGGCATGAGAGTCAGTATGACCGGACGGCCGGACGTGTCGCCCGAGCGCAAGCCGCAGGCAGGCGGCGCTGGAGTGCTGGTAGCTTCCTTGTCTTAGCAAGGGAGAGCACGACCATGAAGATCCTGCACAGCTCGGACTGGCACTTTGGCAAGACGATTGAGGGCCGGGATCGAATGGACGAGTTCGCGGCCTTTGTGGACGAATTCGTGGCCCTCGCGGAGGAGGAGGAGGTCGACCTCGTCCTGTTGCCGGGTGACCTCTACGACGTCGCCAACCCGAGCGCAGCCGCGCAGCGCTTACTCTGCGAGGCGATCGACCGCCTCGCGGCCGGCGGAAGCCGGGGAGTGATTGTCACGGCTGGAAACCACGACAGCCCGGATCGTCTCGTCGCGCCGCTGCCGCTCGCGACCCGTCAGGGAGTGGTGATCCTCGGCCGGCCTTGTGACGAGCCAGAGCTCGACCCCGAGGGGTCCCCCAGGGATCGGGTGCTCCGCGTCGCCGGTGGCCCCTCGTGGGTCGAGCTGCGGATCCCCGGCTGCCCGCACCCAGCGGTGGTGGCCGCCCTGCCCTATGCGTCCGAGGGGCGGCTCAACGAGGTGTTCATTGAGGACATAGCGGAGGAGGGCACGGCTCAAGCAGCGTATTCAAAGCGAGTCGGCGGGCTCTACGCTCAGCTGGCCTCTCACTTCCGCCCCGACAGCGTCAACCTGGGCATGGGACACCTCTTCGCGAGGGGCGGCCACCCAAGCGACTCCGAGCGGGAGATCCAGGTTGGCGGGGCCTACACCGTCTATCCCGAGGATCTGCCAGCCGGCGCCCACTACGTGGCGCTGGGCCACCTCCATAGACCCCAAGAGGTCAAGGGAGCTCCTTCGCCAACCTGGTATGCGGGCTCGCCCCTGGTCCTCTCGACCTCGGAGATCGCCTACGCCAAGAGCGTCGTGATCGTCGAGGCGGAGCCCGGTGAGGAGGCGGTGATTCGACACGTAAAAGTCCTCGCTGGCCGGCGAATCGAGGTCCCCGAGCCCTGCCCCTACGCAGAGGCCCTCGCCCTCGCTACCGATCGCGAAGAGCAGGACGCCAACGTGTGGCTCGTGCTCGCGATCAACGATCGGCTGAGCCTGACCGCTACCGAGAACCACGAGCTGCGCCGGGCCTGCAAGCGCCTGGTGCAGATTCGCTGCGTGTCCGAAGCCGCAGCCGCCGAATCAGGGGCGGTGGCCGACCGCGGCGAGCGCAGCGCAGGTGAGCTGTTCATCGATTTTTTCCAGCACAGCAAGGGGGCAGCCCCCGACGAGGCGCTCGTGCAGACCTTCGTGGCCTTGCTCGACGGCCTCGACGCAAGCGAAGTCCTTTCGCGAGCCGGTCAACCCAAGGAAAGCGAGTCGTCATGCGCCCGCTGACCCTCAAGCTCGAAGGCCTCCAGTCCTACAAAGTGGAGCGGACCGTGGACTTCAAGAAGCTCGGTGAACTGGGGATCTTCGGGATATTCGGGCCAACCGGCTCTGGGAAATCGACCATTCTCGACGGGATCTTCCTCGCCCTATACGGTCCCAAGTCGACACCTCGCGCTGGCGGCCGCCTAGGGGCGGGGGCGATCGTCAACGCCGAGCACCCGAACCCTGACAAGCCGATGTGCACGATCGAGTTCACGTTCGAGGTCGAGGAGCTGGGAGAGAAGCGAACCTGTGTCGTGAAGCGGGTGTTCGTGCCGACCGACACCGGCGTCAAGTGCAAGGCGGCTCGGCTGACCGTGCAGGAGACGGAGACGAAACCCGAGCAGGTCCTCGACAAGGTGAAGGACGTCGACACCGGCGTCGCTGACCTGATTGGTCTTGGCGTCGAGGACTTCAAGCGCGCCGTCGTGCTCCCCCAGGGCCAGTTCAACGCATTCCTCCGGCTGGGCGCCACGGATCGCGCCAACACCCTCGAGCGACTGTTCGGCCTCGAGCGCTACGGCCGGGACCTCCTGCGACGGCTCAAGGCGGTCTACGGGACCGCCGAAGACGCCCGCAAGGATTTGGAGGGTCAAGCCAAGGGATACGCGGACGCCACCGACGAGGCGCTCGCCGAGAGCGCGAAGGACCTCGAAGCTGCGAAGGCGCGTGCCGGCCTGGCGGAGAAGGAGCTCGTCGCCGCAGAGAAGGAGCATGAGCGGGTTAAGGCCGAGGCCGAGGCCGAGGCCGAGCTGGCGGCAGCAGAGACGCAGTTGACCACAGTCGAGGTGCGCGCAGAGGACGTCGACCAAGCGCGCGTCGAGCTAGAGGCCGCGCGCGCAGCGGAGGTCCTGCGGGGAACTCTTCAGAGCCAGGAGAAGCTGGCCGAGAAGCTCCCCGCGCTCGAGAACGAAGCCAGCAAACGCCAGGCCCAAGCAGAGGAAGCCGAGACGGAGAGGACCCAACTCGAGCGGGGGTATCAGGAGCTACTCACGAGCACCGCTCGCGAGCGTCCGGCCCTCGTGACACGGCAGACCCGCCTCACAGAAGACGGGCGGAAGATCGCGCAGGACCTCTCCGGGCAGGTCAAGGACCTGGAGGAGCGGGAGCACGAATACAAGGCGACCGAGGCGTCGGAGAAGAAACAGGCCGACGCCCTCGAGGCCGCAGCCAAGCTGCGCGACGAGCTTCGAAACGACCTCGACGCGAAGCGGGTTCGACGGAAGAAGCTAGCGCAGGGTTCCCCGGGCAAGGAGGTCGCTCGGCTCAAGGCGGCTGTGGAGTTCCACGAGCAAGTGGGCAAGCGTCAGGGCGAGTTCGAAGGAGCAGAGCAGGACCAGCGAAGGCGTCAAGAGAAGCTCGAGGAAGCCGCCGTGGCAGTAGCGAAGTCGAAGGAGGACCTAAAAGAAGCCCATGACAAGGCCAAGGAAGCTACCGACGCGCTCGAGGCGGCGAAAAACGAGCATGGCAAGATCCCGCGATCCAGCGAACTCGACGAGCAGGCGACTCAGCAGGCCGAGGTTCGTCGCAACGCCGACGCGCTTGGGGACGCCGAAACCAAGCTCCGCCAATGTGCGCGCACGGTCGAGGCGAAGGCGGCAGAGGCCAAGACGAAGGCAGAGCAGGTCGAGGCGGCGGGCGAGGTCTTGACTGAGGCTGAGCGGGGCCGCGAGCAAGCCGAGCAAGAGTGCGACCTCGCGCGGGAGGCGCTCGCCGCGCTCGAGACCCAAGATCGGGCCGTCGTCCTAGCCGCCACTCTCCAGGCGGGCGAGCAGTGCGCGGTGTGCGGTTCGACCGAACACCCTCACCCAGCCAGCGCGGCGGATCCTGACGCGCTGGCCGCGGCCCTGGTGCGCGTACCCAAGGCGGAGGGGGCGTTGACAGCGGCCAGCCAGGCGCGCGAGACCGCCGCCACGGACCACGCCAAGCTACAGGCCAGCTTGGAGGGCGCGGAGAAGATCCTGGCGGAGCAGCGCTTGGTCCAGGGCGACGCCGAAGCAGGCGAGCAGAAGATCCGCGCGCTTACGCGGCCCGGCCTCGCCGAGCAAGACGCGGAGGCGCGGACGAGGGCGCTCGAGGTGGAGGACGAGCGAATCAGAAAGGACAAGGAGGCCCTCCGGGTCTCCGAGAAGACAGTCCGAGGGCTCGAACAGGCCACCGCCGACGCGACACGGGATGTGACGAAGCTCACGGGCGGGCGCACGACGGCTGAGGCCGAGCTGAAGGCCGCTGGAGAGCAGTTGGGCACGGCCGCCAAGACGGTCGATAGCAAGCGTGGCGAATTGGCTGACGCCAAAGCGCGATTGGAGAAGGAGCGCGGCGAGACGCCGGCTGACGAACTGGGGGAGCAACTCGAGCGGGTCAAGAAGGACGAGAAGGAGCTGGACGAACTCGAGACGCTGATCGAGGCGCTTGCGGAACAGCTTCCCGCGCTCGAGACCAAGCTCGAGACCACCCGCAAGTCCAGGGACGGATTCGCGACGCAGTTGACCCTGATCAAGGGAGACCTCGAGGGCAAGCAGGCGGCGATCAAAGCGCTACGCGCTCGCCTCGAGGAACTCACGAGTGGGGAGGATCTCGAGACGCTGATCAAGGCGCTCGTCGGTCAGTTGGCGGACCTGGAGGAGAGGGTCCGCCAGGCGAAGGTGAAGGCAGAGAACGCCGCGAAGGACGCCGACGCCAAGGCCAAGGCCAGCGACGACGCACGAGTGCGTGTCGGAGAGGCCAAGAAGCAGATCAAGGCTTTGATCGACCAGCTCGCCGGCATGCTCCAGCGGGGCAAGGTGACCTTCGCGGCTCCCGAGGACGCCCGCCAGGCCCTGCGCGAGCCGGCTAAGCGAGAGGCGTTGAGCCAGGAGGTCGAGGGCTTCGGGAAGGACCTCGCCGCGGCTAAGGCCCGGCTGAAGAAAGCTAAGGAGAAGGCGGGCTCCGAGCGGATCGCGCCCAACGCCCTGGCCGACGCCAAGCAGGCACGGGACACCGCGCGCGCCGAACAGAAGATCGCGATCGGTGAGCGGGCAGCGCAGGAACGAGGTCACGAGCAGTTGGTCGAGCAGAACAGAAAGGGCAGGGACATCGCCAAGGGACTCGAGACCGCGAACCTCCGCACCGAGCGATTGGGGACGATCCTTGGCTTGCTCCGAGGCAACGCGCTGGTCGAATACGTCGCCGCGGGGCAGCTTCGCTTGGCGACGAGCGAGGCCTCTGCTCGACTGAGCAAGTTCTCGCGCGGGAACTTCGGACTCCAACTCGACGCCAACCAGAACTTCGTGATTCGCGACGACTTCTCGGGCGGGCGTGTCCGGCCGCTGACCTCCCTCTCGGGCGGTGAGACCTTCCTGGCGGCGCTCTCGATGGCGCTCGCGCTGGCTGAGCTGTTCCAGTCCAGAGGCACTCGCCGGATCCGGTTCTTCTTCCTCGACGAGGGGTTTGGGACCTTGGACGGCGAGAAGTTGGACCAGGCTGTCAAGGCGCTTGAAGACGTGGCCCGGGACGATCGCGTCATTGGCGTGATCAGCCATGTCGAGGAGCTAAAGAGCCGCCTCCAACGCAAACTCGTGGTCACTGCGGCGACCGCCGACGGCGAAGGTAGCGACGTGAGGATCGTCGACTAGGCCGTTTCTGGCGATTGCCGCGTGGCACTCAAGGAGATCGGCCTCGGTCGAACTCCCGGCTTCTCTTTGGGAAGAGCTGGCTCGAATCCTCCGAGAAGCCGGGGCGGCCCGCGGGCTCTAGAACAAGACGAGCACGAGAGCGAGCTCTGACTGCTATTCAGCGAAGCACTTCGAGGGCCTCGCCCTCCGACTACGGTTATGAGGTCCTCTCCCGACCTTGACGGCCCATGGCGCCGAAAAAGCCGCCGCGATAAGGGGGACTGGGTTTGAGCCGGCGCGCGGGCGGACGCCTGGGGGCCTGGACCTGCTCGGCCAGGCTAGACCAGAACCTCGCGTCGTCGATTCCGAGCAGGGGTAGCCAGCGCTCGGCCCAACACCAGGATCGCGTCCGCCCGGCAATCAGATCGCGCAGGGCTTCGATCCAGCAACCCTGCTGGCGCTCGGGAACCGAGGTCGCCTCGCGCAGGAGTTCGATCTCACGCTTCCCCGTGGCCGCGAGCGCCTCGCGCAAGGCCTGAGCGAGTGCGGGTCCCTTGACGAGGTCTCCCTCTGTCAGCCGCTTGCGGTGGGGATCGGCCCTCCTGCGCGCCAGGGCGAGTTGGATCATGCTCTCCAGGTCGCCTTCTCCGGCCCCTCGGGCCGCGGCACGAATGCGCCTATCCATAGCAATCCTCCTTCGTCTCGTCGCGCGGTGATCCGACGTGAACCGTGAAGCCACGACGCTCACGAGCGGCCCGGTAGTCAAAAATCCGCTCCAGGACTCCGTCTAGCTCCGCCTCGCGCATTCCCTCGGCGGCGGCGAGTTGGAGGAGATCCAAGAAGGCCTCGTAGAGGACTTCCCCCGGCTCCTCGTTGACGGGTGGGCAATCGCCAGCCGCGATGGTCTCGTCGATCCGGTCGAGATCGATGTATCTGTACTCGCGCTCCTGGTCAGCTGGCATGTCGCACACGCTCCTCTCCGCCCCTTCGGGCCTCCATAGAAGAGACGACGGGGCGCCCGGTTCCTGACGCGTAAGCCGCCTGACGCCAACCTCCAGCAAGGCTGGTACACGGTCGCCAACGAGGCCGCGGTGACGACGGCACTCAAAGTGGTCCACGCCCAAGGATCCTCACCTGAGGCGGAGACCTAGAACGCAGTCTTACTGCTAGCGTGGCGTCCAACCCGCCGTCGAGGGGCTAGCGATGACCACACTCAAGCAAGTGATGAAGACCCTCAAAGCCAAGGGCAACGACCGGACGCGGAATATCTACGCTTCGCATGCGCTGAGCGGCGACGAGTATTTCGGCGTGCCCGCGGCCGATCTGAAACTGGTTGCCAAGTCGATCAAGGGAGATCAGGACTTGGCGGTCGAGCTCTACGACACGGGTAATCGCGACGCGATGTACCTCGCAGGGTTGGTCGCTGATGGTCGTCAGATGAGCAAGAAACAGCTCGAGGCGTGGGTGAAAGAGGCGAACTGGATCTGGAGCTCCGAATACGTCGTGCCCTGGGTTGCTGCCGAGAGTGCGCATGGCCGCGCGCTGGCACTCAAGTGGATCGACGCGAAGAAGGAGCACATCGCCGCGGCGGGTTGGAGCACCTACTCGGGGATCGTGGCCACCACGGAAGATGAGAACCTCGATTTCGGAGAGATCAAGAATCTGCTCAAGCGGATCGAAACCGAGATCGATGGCGCCCAAGGTCGGGTGCGCTACACGATGAACGGTTTTGTCATCGCGGTCGGAGGGTTGGTCGTGCCGCTGGTCAAGCAGGCGCAGGCCTCGGCCAAGAAGATCGGCAAAGTGGAGGTCGACATGGGGAAGACCGCCTGCAAGGTGCCGTTCGCATCCGACTACATCACGAAGATGCATAAGTCCGGACGCGCAGGAAAGAAGCGCAAGGTGGCTCGCTGCTGACCAAGCAGCGTCGCCACTAGGCTGGCGTACTCAGGCATCCTTTTGTCGCAAGAAGCTCGGAAAGAAGGTCGCCTATCCTTAGTGCAGAAGTTGCTCTAGAGGACCCTTTCGCGAGTGGACCCATGGGGAAGCCGACGTCTTCGGTTAACAGCCGGTATGTCGCTCTAGGGTTTATCTGGACACCAAATTGGGGTGTCGGTCCTGTTGAGGCCTCCCTACTTGCTCGGCTCAGATCGCCCGGGAGCCTTCTGCGCTCGAACAGCCGCCTGGCGATGGCGGTTCAGCGCCTTTCTGCAAGGCTCCTGATCCGCTTCGGTTGGAGTCCAAAGCGGCTTGCCGTCATAGATGTTGTATGCCGTCGAGGCCAAGGACGGCGCGAGCCGGACCGTGTATCGGCCTCCGGCTTCCCCGGCGTCGATCGTCAGCAGGCCGCGATCAAAGAGTGTGTGAATGTCGGCGCGCAGCAAGAGGCCGTTTGGGACGATGTTGGTCCGCTCGCCCTGGTAGCGAATGATGTGGGCGGCCTCGAGGGCTTCTTCGGCGTCACAGTCGGTGACCGCACACTTGCGACCGTAGGCCTCAAGGAGGGCTTTGCGGAACACTCCCTGCCCTTGCCGAATGGCGATGGCACGGACAGCGATTCTCCGCGCGTCGACAACCGTCGAGGGATCGAACAGTCCCTCCTGCTCGAGGGCATGGAGGTGAAGGGCAATCTCGTCCGGGCTGGCGGGTCCGACCCGAACGGCCTCGAGGGCGTCTCGAGTCCGCTCGGCGACGACTGTCTCGACGCGGTCGGCTTGCCTGCTCTCCTCGCCGAGCGGCTCCGAGTCCTCCGCGAATACAGCCGACACCGTCTTAAGCAAGTCCGCCACGGAACACTCGCTGAGCCCCGAGAGCGGTCCCTCGAGGAGTCGACGGGCTATATCGGCCTCGTCGATCGACTGGGTCCCAGCATCAGCTTGCGACGTCGCCAGGTAGGCTTCGGCGGCCGCCCGGAGCTCACTGTCGCTCCAGCTCGTCGATTCAGCCGAGTCCGCAGAGGGCGCTGCTCGGCCAAGGGTTGTCGCTTCGGGCTCGTTGCTTTGCTGGGCAGGCTGGGCGAGTGCCTCCTGAGTTTTCTCGCTGTCCTGGGGCTCGGGGTCGGGGGAAGTTGCCGTCGCTGAAGCGGGGAATCTGGGCAGGGTGCCCATCTCTTACTGACGGAGTCTGCAAGGGTTTACGACGCGCCAGGGCACCGTCCGGAGCAAATTGGTCATGAGGCAATGAGGCAACGCTGAGGGGC